>JAHEAS010000119.1 GCA_024642645.1 Saprospirales bacterium
AAACATTCGCTGTGCCCTGTGCTGGAAAGAGGAACTTGCAGCCCTTGCCCGGCAGCACAACAATGCCAATATGCTGGCAATACCCGTGCGGTATGTGAGTAAGAAAATGGCCCTTACGATGGTAAAATCCTTTTTGCAGAGCAAATTTGAAGGTGGACGGCATGAGGGGAGGGTGAACAAAATCGCCTGTCAGTAGGCTCACACATCCAGCCGGTGCTTGTTATTTGACGAGATATTATCTACCGTCCATGGCAGTTTTTTCACAAAAACTGCCCGACGCTCCGGGCAATCTTGCTTGGAGCAAATCTGACAGGAAAAATCCAGGCACCCATCCATGTGCACAAACATTTCAACACTTTCTCCAAATTTCTCTTTGACCAATCCATCAATTTTGTCCACCTCGTCATGAGCGTCATGAACGTTCAAAAACCACGGCACAGTGAGGTGAAAATCGAGGTGCAGCACACTTCCATATTTGATGATGCGGAGGTTGTGTACGTCCACCCAGTTAGCTTCCCGGCGCTCGTTCAGTGTGGCCACCACCTTGTCCAGCAATTCTGTATCGGCCTCGTCCATGATGCCGGCAATGGAACTTCTCACGATTTTTACACCCGTGTAAATAATGACAAAAGCAAAGATTAACGCCACCACGCTGTCCACCCATGCCCAGCCAGTGAAGCGCATCAATACCAATCCAGCAATGATACCCAATGTCGTGTAAGTGTCGGACTGGAGGTGTTTCCCGCTAGCGATAAGCGCCAATGAATTGTTCTTTTCCCCACGTTGAACCGCCAAATACCCAACCCCAAAGTTGACCCCAGCAGCCACCCCCACGAGCAGGATGCCAAAGTCAAGGTTTCCAATTTCATGTGGATGGCGGAAATTGTTGATGGCCTCGTAAATAATGACTAGACCAGCCACCGCTATCAGCGCCCCCTCTATGCCAGCCGAGATGAATTCCACCTTGCCGTGGCCATAAGGGTGCTCCAAATCACGGGGTTTTGCGGACAATACCAAGCTATAAAGCCCAATAAAACTAGCCACTACATTGACCGTGCTTTCCAGTGCATCGGTCAAAATGGCGACGGACGAGGTCATGTACCAAGCTACTACCTTGATGGCAAAAAGTGCCAGTCCAACGCCTACGACGAGCCTTTGGACATTGATATTTTCTTTAGCGGTGTTCATTTTTGACTCTTTTTAGCAAGGATAAGGCGCATGGCTTCCCGCTTTGTGAGCGCCGAAAGCTGCGGGTTGTTTTCAACAAAATCCGTCACGGCTGCTTGGTCAGTACGAGAGTGCTGGCGCAATGCCCACCCAGCGCCCTTTTGCAGGAAAAATTCCTTCGAGCTTGCGATTTGCAGGATATATTTTTTCATCTGTCCAAAATCCGACTTCTCCCGATAAGAAAGCTGGAAAATTAGGCAGACCCGTTGCAGCCAAAAATTGCCGGAGGCCATCCATCGCTCGGTCGTTGACTGAATCAGTTCTGGGTATTGCTTGAAATGGATGCCGACCAGCTTGGCCAGCCAGTCCACGGTGTCCCACCAGCTTTTGGTGGATATGAGTTCTTCCAGGAAATCAATAAAGTTGGAAGGTTGTTTTTTCAAAGTTTTTTGCACCATTTCCAAGGCGAAGTAATGCAACTCCCGGTGTACATCTTCAAAGCAAAGCCGAGAAAATTCTTTTAGTTCCTCCCTTTCGAGGATACCTTTTTCTTTAAAAACATCCTTGGAAATCGCCATCCATTGCCCAGCTTTCAGCCCATAAAATTCGAATTGATTGCGCATGTAGCGCATCTGGCCTTGGGCCATTTCTATGTCACCTTTTTCCAAAAAAATGGCTTGGACGTAGTGTAAATATTGCTTGGAGGTCATGTGGTCAATTGAAAATTAAGGGGTGTTTGTATTTTCAATTATTTCAAATTTTTGCCCCGCCGATTGTCTCCAAATAAATATCGTTGACAAAATTGAAGAACTGCTGGAGCGCATTGGTGCCTTTTGCGGTCATATTGAGAAACATCTCGCTATCCACCGAATTGCCAACTTTTTTCGAAGAAGTTGCTTCCATGCTGTAAAATTCTTTGCCGATGTTGTTCAGGTAGCCCATCATGCCGATGTTGCTGTCAGCTTGGCCGCCAGCCACTGCACGCATGGTATTCGGGATGTTCCAATACATCACCGAGGCGCTCTCACAAAGCCGTTTCTTATGGTTCTTTGGCAGCCGCAGTTTTTTGGCAAAGCCTTGCTCCAGGTTTTGTTTCATCAGGTAAGCGTTGTTTGTGAAAATGAGTACCCCGTTTTGTTTTGCAAGGAAAAACACCATGCCGTCCATGCCGGGCACTTCTATCCGGTAGTAATTTCCTTCAATGGTCAGCACCTTGCTGTGAACGCCTAAATCAATGAATTTCTGGATGTCCTTTCCATTGCCGTAGGAGGCCAATGCGGTGAAAATCGGCACCTGCTTCATCACTGTTGTGTCTTTGGCAGTGTAGTTGAAGTCAGCGTCGTAATCGTAGGTCAGGGTTTTCGTTTCCACAGTTTGGATGCCTGAGACGGCTACCATCATGTCGCCCTTGAGCAGGTTCCCCACTGCGTCCTCGTCAATGAAAATGCCGACGATTTTCATCATGTCCGCCGCCATTTCGCCATATTGAGGCGTAGCATCAAAAATTTTGTACATCAGTGATTTACTCTCCTCGATGGTGTTTTTGACATTGTAATTGAGGTAAAAATAGCCGAACATCTCGTCGCCCCCCTTCACATATCGCAGGAATTTTTTGTTGAACTTGGTGTCCAACGCCCGGCTATAAAAACGCTTCATGTCTTCGTTGAAAAATAACTGAGACCGCATTGCCATGCGTCCATCTTCGAAATTCAGGCCAAAGGATAGGTAAGTGTCACCATAAAAAACATCCATCACACCACCCATTGCCGACATCATCTGCTGGAAGCTATTGGTAGCAGCCATGCCCATGCTAGCTTGCTGCAAAGATGTCATGC
This sequence comes from Saprospirales bacterium, assembly GCA_024642645.1. Taxonomy (GTDB): domain Bacteria; phylum Bacteroidota; class Bacteroidia; order Chitinophagales; family Saprospiraceae; genus UBA6168. The sequence goes on from JAHEAS010000119.1 coordinate 3,003, forward strand.
TTTCGTTCAAAAAGCTGTAGTCCACCCATACATGCATGTCATTCGTTTTGCCTTTGGCCATGGCGAACCGCTCGTTGCGGGTTATCGGCTGCAAGTATTGCCGATTGAGGACTTTCACGACCCAATTGTAGGCTGCGCTATCGTTTTCTTCCACCCATGCAAAATCCTCCATGCTGTCAAAAGCGTAAGCCTGCCCCTCCTCATCGGTAAATTGAAAAGTCCCTGGCGCCAACGTGTCCAACATTTCTGAAGGGTCAACATCTGTCGGCCAATCCAAATTGTCGAAATCAACTTCTTCTTCCACCGTCGAATCACCAGGCATCTCATCCCAAACCGTATTTTCATCAATTCCAAAATCATTCGGCTCCTCTCGCCAAACGAAGCCACTATCCATCACTTCGGGCTCTTCATATCCCCAGTCACCAGCATTTGGGTTATAGCCGATTTGGTGTTTCACCTCGATAACAACCTCGTCGTTCCAAGCAAAAAGGTCTTGTCCCCTGTGCCAAATACTCATGCCATCCACCTGTTCATCGAATGGCTTAAAATAATTCCCAACCAGCTCGCCCATCGCTGCCTCATAAACCGCCTTGTTACCGAGTTTGGTGATAATGGTGGTGTAGGTGTCGAATCCCACCTTCTCCACAAAAACAACAATCGGTTCTTTGGTGTCAAAACCAACACTGGCAGGTTCGGAAAGCATTTTCTCCAAAAAAGACTGGATTTTAGGATTCTCATCAAATTCCGGTGATTTACCTATCTCCTTCATCGCCGCTTGATAGAAATCATATTGCTGCAACTGCGCCAGATTAACCTTCTTGTCTAGGTTTTGGAGGTTCAAGGTCACCACCACATCCGCTGTGGAGGGTACGTACTTTAGCGCTGTTTGTCCTTGGATAAAAGGACAATTTGTCACAAAAATTAGCAGGAACAATGCGGTTTTTGCTAAAAGCTGAATGCGCCTTGGAGAGTTTTTCAATAAGGTATTCATTGATTGCTGGATTTAAAAAACACCGTGAAATGAGCTTAGAAATGCTTCAAACATAAAGTAAAACGACAGCAAATAAAATCGGTTACAGGTTTTTGGTTTCATGGAGCCGCATCGCTCACGCTCTCACCTACTCACCCCTAAAAAGTCACCGTTTCCGATATGGTTCCTGTCCCTTTCATCAGTTCTGAAATGGGAAGTTGCAACATAACTGCTTTTCCACTAGGCGACAGTTGTGCTTTTGGATGACTCACATTGCGGATGTTGCGGTCAAAACGATAGATGCTGGTCATCGTCGCCGACTCTAATACAAATCGCTGCATGGAAGGCAGTTCCGCAAACTCCTTGGCCTTGGTCGGATAGGAGGAAAACCGCCTGAATTGGCCATTGCTGTATCCAAATCCCGACTTGCCCGATGCGGCGTGTTTACCCTCTTTGTCGTACTCCTTCGCCACGATTTCCATTGCCTTGTTCAGCGCTTCCACATGGGCAAACCGTCCGCTGACCGTGAAGATATAGTTCGACCAGTCGCTTTTCGTCATCACCACCGACATGCCAGGTACTTCGGCCACACTCCTTTTTATTTTCGCAAGATTTGCCTCTACCTCCTCCTTCGATGGCACTTTGTAGCCCTCCACCGACCCCATCGCCATGTACTTGGCCACATTGTCCTTGCTCTGGCTGAGGTTTACCACAAACGACACCTCGCCGCTGCCATCAGCCTTCATGTTCACTTCCTCCCGGATTTCGAAGCAACCGGAAAGAAAGAGGGTGAGGAGAAAAATGACGAGAGAATATTTCATTGCTAGATTGTTGAATTGTTGGATTGTCGGGATTGTTGGTTGTCGCCAAACGGGTAACAATTCAACAATTACCTAAAGTACATCAACACCGCCCCGAACAGTGTAATCAACGCAATCAGCACTGACGCCATTTTGATGGAATATTGCATGTGGTTGGAGAAGTCGAGAATATCCTGCCGCATGTTCGGGTATTTTGGCAGCACCTCTTCCTCCATTTTTTTTCGATTGAACAGGTGCACCGCACCGAACTCCACCCGGTTTTGCACCAAACGTTTGTATGTTTTCAAGACTTTAGCCCTGAAATAAACGTTGACAAAAAGCATAGCAACAAACAGGCCTATGAGCAGAAATGCAAAAATTTTGAACATCTGAAGTTTTGTTTTCTTGCAAAAGTACGACTTGAATTGAATTGGGTGGTTTGAGCTATTTTTGTCTGTTCTTTGTGGTGGACCAAATAGTTCATAGGTCCATCCATTAATTTGAGTGACCATAAGCAATTACCAAAAATCAAGTATGAAAATCCATTTCCCCATCTGCATTTACCTGTTGTTTCTTTCCTTTTTTTCGCTGGCGCAAAACGACACTTCCAAGCCGTACAGAGTAGGACTTGTGCTCAGCGGCGGTGGCGCAAAAGGATACGCCCATGTGGGCGTACTGAAGGTGCTGGAAGAAGCAGGAATCCGTATTGACTATATTGGAGGGGCGAGCATGGGCGCCATCGTAGGTGGACTATACGCCAGCGGCTACTCTGCAACTGAGTTGGACAGCATCTTGAAAACAACGGACATGGGCGCTCTCCTTGAAGACAAAATACCAAGGGATGTGACACCCGTTTTTGAAAAATTCAACGGTGAAAAATACGCTTTCACGGCCTCCTTTAAAGATGGGCAACTTGGCCTACCCCTCGCCTACTCCGACGGCCAGCTTGTGTACGATTTGTTGAGCCGCCTAACGGCGAAAACGGCCTTTACCACCGATTTTAGCCAACTGCCCATCCCGTTTTTTTGCACCGGCACTGATGTGAGCACGGGCGAGAGCGTGATACTCGACCACGGCAACCTTGCACTCGCCATGCGGGCCAGTGGCTCTTTTCCCGGCCTCATGGCGCCCGTCGAAATCAACTACCGGCTGCTGGCAGACGGTGGTATCGTCAACAACTTTCCGGCGAAGGAGGTGAAAGACCGGGGCATGGACCTCGTCATCGGCGTCAACGTGGAGGAGGGCCTTCATAGTCGAACTGAACTTAATTCGCTCGCCAAGATTTTCACCCAAATCGGCTCGTTCCAGATGTACAAAAACTCGGAAGAACAACTGCAATATTGCGAGGTGCTGCTTTGCCCTGACGTGACAGGCATCGGCCTCACGGATTTCGAGTTGGCAGACACCTTGGTCAACCGGGGCGAACGGTCTGCACGGGAACTTTGGGACGTGCTGACGGACATTGCGAAGCGCCAGAAGGAATCGCTACCACCGCCTCGCCGCCCACAAAACCAACCCTTGAATCCTTGGAAGTTTGATACTGTTTTTGTTGCAAAATGTCCTGGGGCCAACAGCCAGACTATTTTACGAAACTTTCCAGGCGAGCTTCCGGGGCTGCTGACAGAGGAAGATTTTTATACAGGCATTACCAACCTTTACGGTTCTGGCGCCTACCAATTCATTGACTATCAATTCATTAAAACGGATGACGGTCGATACGGGCTAAACATCCGACCTATCCCACGACCTGGCTTTGACCGCCGTTTTCGGGCGGGGTTGCACTTTGACAATGAGTATCGGAGCAGCGTATTATTGAATGCCACCTTTCAAAATTTGCTTGTGCCAAATTCCATTGCTTCGCTGGACGTGGTACTTGGCGACCGCTTCCGTTACAATTTTTACTACTACCTAAACCGTGGCACAAAGGTCGATTTTGGGGTAAACAGCCGTCTGAACTTCAATAACGTACGCTTCCGGCTACCGGCCCCGATACTGCTGCCCAACGGCAGCAGCATTGACAAGCTGGTGTTCAATTTTCTCGATTTCTCAAACGAAGTTTACCTCAACTTGCTGGCAAGCAACAACCATGCATTTGGCCTAAGAGCCGAGGTCAAATACTACAAATTCAGCACCGACCAAGTGCAGGGCAGTGTTGCTGACAATGCGCCATTTTTTGATGAAAAAGGATTGTACCTGACAGCCACCACGTTTTTCAAAAAAGACACCCGTGACCGCCGCTATTTCCCCAGGAGTGGCACGCTCACCTCGCTCTTTGGGCGAGTCACCTTCCCGGCAGCGGTGTTCTCTACCAACGAAAGCTCGTTGGGTAAATTCAGCTACAACCTCGACCTCAACTTCCTCGCTGTCAAGGAGTTGAGCGCACGGGCGGTATTAGGTGCGTCTGCCATGGTGGGCGGACTCCTGGGCGAAGAGGCATCGCCCTACCGCTATTACATTGGCGGCAACAACCTGAACCTCATCAACAATTTCAAGCCGTTCATCGGATTGAACTTGGGTGAACTGGCCGCTACGAGGTTGGCTTTTGGCAACCTATACTGGCAGCGCCGTTTTTTCAAAAACCAGTACCTGACCCTGAGCGGCAATGGCGCCTACTTAAAAAATGCGTTTGAAGCTGGAAAAAGGGGGATTTATAGTTTTGGCGTGGGCTATGGAATCAACACAATGCTTGGGCCAATTGAGCTGACGTACGGACAATCGAACGAGGGCGGGTCCGTTTATTTCAATTTGGGGTATTGGTTCTAAGCCGGTTAGAGCGTGAGCCATAGACTTCCCTTTCTCACACCCTCACATTTCTCACGCTCTCACATCGCTCACCAGCTTACCTTCTCACCCGCTGGAATTTCTCCGCATTGAACTGTGACGAGCCGCCCCGTGGGATGGAAAGTGACGCCCAATCCGCATCCTTCACCATTTTTCCGATAAAAACGATTTGGCCAATATGGTACGGGTAGTGCGCCAATTGCCGATTGATGGCCTCCATGACGGTGTGCCCCTCATTGCGGATGTAGATAATGTCGTTGAGGTTATCCTCGTTCACCAGGGCCAAGGCATTGAAAAGGCAGTCCCAGCCTTCGTTCCACTTGGTCAGCAGTTCTTCCCGGTTTTGTTGGTCGTTTTCGAATTCAGCTTCCCGCTGTCGCCATTCCTTTTCGCCGTCGGTGGTAAGGAAGTCAGTCCAGCGGCTTAACATGTTGCCCCATAGGTGTTTGACAATGGTAGCGATGCTATTGCTCTCAGTATTGTACTGCCAGAAAAGCTGTTCGTCGGTGAGCTGGTCGAAGGTCTTCTCGCCAAGTAATTTGTAGTATTCGAACTGCTTTCGAATGGATTGTAAGTAATTGTTTTCCATGATTGATGATTTTACTTGTCCCGTTTTTTGCTCTGCCAGCGCAAGAGGAGCAAGCCAATAACCAGGGCTGCAATCAGACCTATGAGCAGCAAAGTTTCAGTATCGTAGATATTGGTATTTTCCATTTTAACGTATTTTAAGAAGCCTCACTACAGTCAAGTTGGAATTGCAATAATAGCAGGTTGGTGAGATATGGC
>JAHEAS010000840.1 GCA_024642645.1 Saprospirales bacterium
GATTTGCCGGACCATCGAGCGGTACAGAGACGAGATGAAGAAGAAACAATTTCATTTGCGCAAGGTGGACATCCTCGACATCGCCGCCACGAGCTATGTTTTCACCAGCCGTCGCAATCCTTGGCATTGGGTCCGTTGGGTGTTTAGTCCGCTGCTCTACTTGCTGGGATTCCCAAGCTCAGTGATGAAAATGCCCACCGAGGAAGAGGAAATTCCCGATTCGGAGCTGGCGATGAAACTACAAGCATTGACACTGCCTTTTGCTACCAGCCTTGATAGTGTTTTCAGAAAAGTGGAGGGAACGACGGTGATGCGGTTTGAACGGGAGCAGTTGTTCCGGCGGGGTTAGTTTTCGGTCATTGTGCCATTATCTGATGGATGCTCGCATTTTAAAGTTAATGATAGTCACCTTTTAGAGGCGGGGTTCGATAACCCCACCACCCAATAAATACTGCAAAGTGGCAAACCCTGCTCGTTAATTTCAAATGCCACTACCTTTAGCTGAATTTACAAAACGAAAAACGATACATAACATGAAACTTAAGTCTGCCGTGGTCATGCTTTGTTGGTCAATCCCATGTTTGCTTTTTTCCCAAAAACAACCGCTCGACTATTTTTTGCCCACCGTAAAATACGACCCTTCCATTCCCACACCGGAGCAGTTTTTTGGTTTCCAAATTGGAGAGTGGCACCTCAGCCACGACCAAATGCTATCCTACTACCGGGCGTTGGATGCTGCCAGCGACCGAATTACCCTGCACGAGTATGGCCGCAGTCACGAACTAAGGCCTTTGATTTACCTCGTCATCACTTCCGAAAAAAACCAACGTGACCTACCCAGCATCCAGCGGGAGCACTTGGCACTTTCTGGCCAAGGAAGTTCCGACATGCTCGACATATCTAAAATGCCCGTAGTAATCTACCAAGGGTTTAGCATCCATGGCAATGAACCGAGTGGCGCCAACGCCGCCACATTGGTGGCCTATCGCCTCGCCGCAGCCCAAGACGAGGAGACACGCCGCCTGCTCGATGAGGCTGTTATCATCTTTGACCCCTGCTTCAACCCCGACGGGGCGCAGCGATTTTCCACTTGGGTGAACAGTAACCGCAACCAAAACCTCAACGGTGACTCCAATGACCGAGAGTACCACGAAACTTGGCCTGGCGGGCGTTTCAACCACTACTGGTTCGACTTGAACCGGGACTGGCTACCTGGCCAGCAGCCCGAGAGCATCGGGCGAATCGCCAACTTCCAAGCCTGGCGGCCAAATATTCTCACCGACCATCACGAGATGGGCTCCAACAGTACCTTCTTTTTCATGCCCGGCGTGCCCAGCCGGGTGAACCCGCTCACCCCCAAGCTGAACCAGGAGCTGACTGCCAAAATTGGAGACTACCACGCAGAGGCCCTTGACGCCATTGGCTCACTGTATTATGCCGAGGAGGGCTACGACGATTTCTACTATGGCAAAGGCTCAACCTACCCCGATGCGCAGGGCTGTATCGGCATACTGTTCGAACAGGCCAGCAGCAGGGGGCATCTTCAGAACACCGTGAACGGCCCGCTCACGTTCGCCTTCACCATCCGCAACCAAGTGCGCACGGCGCTCAGCACTCACAGGGCTGCTATTGCTATGCGCATGGAGCTATTGGAGTACCAGCGCAATTTTTTCAAAAACGCTCAGCAGGAAGCGAGCCAAGACAGCCGCAAAGCTTTTGTGGTGGGTGAAAAATATGACCGGGCACGGCTGCTTAAGTTTGTAGAAATGTTGCGTAGGCAAGGCATTCGAGTTTTTGAAAACCAGGAAAAAATCACCGCAGGCGGCTCAGATTTTCTACCCGGCAGCTCTTACCTTATTCCATTGGAACAAATACAGCATAAGCTGATTTTGGGCATGTTCCAACGGGACACCACCTTCACGGACAGCATTTTTTACGACATCAGCGCCTGGACGATGCCGCTGGCATTCAACCTAGAATATGCTGCTTTAAAGAGCAGTGAGTTTTCCAAAAAACAACTGGAAAAGGAGGTGTTGTCCACGCAACTGCCTGATGGCCAATTACTTGCAACAGTGGGCGACTACGCCTTTGCCTTTGAGTGGGACGAGTATTTTGCGCCAGCAGCACTATATTTATTATTAAAAAAAGGACTTTTGGTTAAATTGGCTACTAAGCCCTTTACAGGAACGACCGCCAGCGGCCAGCGGGATTTCAACAACGGCACCATCGTCATACCGACACAAAACCAAAACCTGACAGGCAATGCACTGCAAGAAGTCCTCAAAGCA
>JAHEAS010000120.1 GCA_024642645.1 Saprospirales bacterium
AAAAACCAAAACCGGGTTCTTCGACAAGTTGAGCAAGGCTGTGGCTGGTAAGTCTACCGTAGATTTGGAAGTGCTGGATGAAGTAGAAAACATCCTTATCACTTCAGATGTGGGCCTTGAGACTACCGTCAAAATCATCAACCGTATCGAAGACAGGGTTAAACGGGACAAGTACCTGAACACCAGCGAGTTGGACCGTATCATGAAAGACGAAATCGTTCAGTTGCTGGAGGAAAACAATACGGGTGATACCCACGATTTTGCAACGCCGCCCGGCAAAAAGCCTTACGTACTATTGGTGGTCGGGGTAAATGGCGTGGGCAAAACGACGATCATCGGCAAGCTAGCCTACCAGTTCACCAAGGCCGGGCAGAAGGTGGTCATTGGTGCTGGTGATACATTTCGGGCCGCCGCCGTTGACCAACTAAAAATCTGGTCGGAACGGGTTGGCTGCCATTTTTACGCCAAAGGCATGAACACTGACCCTGCCGCAGTGGCCTATGAAACAGTGGATTATGCGCTAAAAAATGACCTTGATGTGTGCATCATTGATACCGCTGGACGCTTGCATACCAAAATCAACTTGATGAACGAGCTAACTAAAATCAAGCGGTCCATCAGTAAATGTTTGCCTGATGCCCCGGATGATGTTATGCTGATTTTGGACGCTACCACAGGTCAAAACGCCATCGAACAAGCGAAGCAGTTTACAGCTGCAACAGAAGTGAGTTGCCTAGCACTCACCAAACTCGACGGCACGGCCAAGGGCGGCGTGGCCATTGGCATTTCCGACCAATTCAAAATCCCCATTAAGTACATCGGAGTTGGCGAATCCATTGAAAAATTGCAAGTCTTCAACAAAAGGGCATTTGTGGAGTCACTCTTTAAGAGGTGAGAGCGTGAGAAAAGTGAGAGGGTGAGCACCTTTACGACGCTCACCCTCTCACTTTTTCAATCTATAAAAAAAAGTCCCACCCTTGCGGGTAGGACTCCAAATATAAAGCTATGAAAACTAAAACTATTCAGATTTATTCCTCTTCCGAGGTAGAAACTGGCTTCCCTCCATCGAGTTCATCCTGCAGTTTCTTTAGTTCATCCCAATTTCCAGCGGCAGCCAAACTTGCCTGTTGAGGCCAAGTTGTTGGGTCGTGGAAACCGAAACGTGAGCCAGCGGCAACCAGAATTTCTTTGATTCTGTCAGAAGCTGTCTCTGACAACCCTGCAAATGTAGTAATTCCTTCTGTTTTCAGCAACTTCTCAATTGCTGGTCCGATTCCTTCGATTTTCTTCAGGTCATCCTTCTTGCCAGAAGCGGCTGGCTTAGTAGCCATTGGAGCAGCGGGTTCAGCGGCCTTCACTGGGATTGCCACAGGAACAACTACTTTCTCCTCCTTCTTTGGAGCTGGCTTGGCCTTTGCCGTAGGAGCAATAGTCTCAGGAACATCAAACGGCATGATGTTAACGAAAGTACGATTACGACGGCCCTTGCGGAAAACCACATTGCCATCAACTGCTGCATGGAGGGTGTAATCCTTGCCCATGTAAACGTTCTCACCTGGATGCCATTTGGTACCACGCTGGCGAACGATAATATTTCCTGCAACGGCCAATTGACCGCCAAAAAGTTTCACTCCGAGTCGTTTGGCATTACTGTCCCGACCGTTCTGGGTTGAACCTTCACCTTTCTTATGTGCCATGTTTAAATAATTTTAATGGTTGAAAAATTGTCCAGCCTTTGGAGCCGGAAAGAATGACGCCTATAATCAGGCAGTAATCGAGTTGATTTTGATTTTCGAAAACTGCTGACGATGCCCCTTTTTTACTCGGTAGCCTTTGCGCCTTTTCTTTTTGAAAACAATGACTTTATCGCCCTTTACGAGCGGGTCTAGGACAGTAGCGCCAATTTTGGCGCCCTTCACTATCGGCGTGCCGACGTTGATGGAACCGCTGTTGTCAACCAAGTGAACTTGGTCGAAAGAAACACTGGCGCCCTCTTCGGCTTCTAACCGGTGGACAAAAAGCTCTTGGCCTTCCGTCACTTTAAATTGCTGACCGGCTATGGTTACGATTGCGAACATGTTGAAAAATTTAATTAATAAATTGTTGTTTGTCGTTTTAAAGAGCGGAAAAGCCCTTTAAAAACGGGCGCAAAGATAGGCACAGCTTTTGGGAAAAACTATTTTTTACTAGGAAAAAACAAGTTAATTTTAAAGCTCTCTCCTATTGTTATTTTGCAACCATAAATCGACTGGCAGGCAACCATTTACCACCAATTGATAAGCGGTATTGGTAAATGCCTGATTGCCAATCTTCTGTTTCTAACCTAAAAATTTGCCCCTGCACGGCCTGCTCCTCAACCATTTGCCCTAAAGCGTTAAAAATTTGCAACTTCATGGGCCCAAAAGGGCGGTTCTCCCCTTGCAAATCAATTATCACATGGTCACTAGCTGGATTCGGACGGGTTGTGAGCGTAAAATCTGATGGGTCAACATCCAAAGTGCTAGATGTTCCTCCAATCTTGACGATATTGAGTTCAAAATCATCAAAGTAAAAGCCATCGGCTTCAATGAACTCATCCGATACCAAACGGAAAGCAAACTTGAACTTCACGCTGTCTCCGATGACAAGCCAATCTGTCAGGTCAATTTCTTCCCGCACCCAGTTTTGCTGAACACCGTCGTAAAGTGGTTCATCGAATGACTGCTGGTCCGTACCTGCTTCCGTGTATTTTCCACAAAGCGGCTGGTAGCCACTGCCATTGACATTGCCAAGAATTTGGACATAATCTTCATCTTCTTCAATGTTCCATTTGGCCCAATAGCTCAATACAACACTGGTAGCATCCTTCACAGTAACGGGGGTTTCCATCGCAATTTCACTAAATGTATTTGGGCTGTATTGACTGCTCGGTGAGTCTGTCAAGCTTGTAGGTGCCGAGTGATAATGCTCGTCAGTGAGCGCCCAATCCGCAGTCGTCCAACTGCCCAAGTCGTCGCCTGCGTCCATAAAAGCTGTCTCACCCAAACTAGTGTAAACTCGCTCCACTGGCGTCCGCCATTGATAAAGGCCGTTGTCCAACACCAAGTTAAACTGCACGAGGTCGCCCTCCTGAATGGTTGGGTTTAGGGTAAAAGCTATCTCGTTGGAAGCCTCTTCTAAATGGAACATGCCATAGTTTATGGGATTGCCGACAGCAGCAATATTATCGCTGACTGGTTCTAGTTTGACGGTAAGCAAGCCGGAAGCGAGTCCCATTTTTTTCAAGGAGTACAAAATCGACCCTTGCTGCTCACTCAGGTTGCGGTCACCTCCAGGTGTAAGCACCCCAAAGTTTAGCACCAAATGGGCGGTAGTCAGGTTCATCAGTACATTCGTCTTATTGAGGTCGTCAATGGCTGTGGATGGTGGCCAGAAGCCCCAAGTACCAGGGCCCACCTCTGGGGTCATGGACAAAATTTTCTGTTTTGATGTCTGCTCGCCGTACATCCAATCATCTGAACCGCCATTCACAGTGTACCCGACGGTTTGTGAGCCAAACCCCGTCAGGAAGTCGTTCTCACGGGTCATGAACGGACCAAAAGTGGAAAAGGTAGGATGGTCGGGTGAGGCACCATCTACCCAACCCCAAGGGTAAATGAGCAGGTTACCGTAAGTGTGGTAATTGAGCGCAATTTCAAAATTATGGCCAAGGCAAAAATCCCGCATCATCTGGGTTTCTGGCTCAGAGAAAGGAGCCGGGCCGCGATAAGTTGCCGAGTTGGTGTTAGGTGATGAGCCTGAATTGTCAAACCCCCACTGGTATCCATAATTTCGGTTCAAATCTACTCCGAAAGTTCCGTCGCCGTTGTCTCGACGGTTTTTACGCCAAAAGCCGCCGCCAGTAGGGTCGGTGGTTTCATTGTAGATATATCCATCAGGATTCACGCAGGGAACGAAGTACATTTCGGTGTTGTCCACGAGGTATTTCACCTCTGGATTGGTGTCATAGTTTTCCAACAGATACCACATATAAAACAGCAATTGCGACATGCTATTGGGTTCACGTGCATGATGGACAGCGTCGTAGAGTATTTCTGGTTCTGCCTCGTCCACGTTGGGGTTGTCGGATATTTTTAACCAATAAACTGGCCTATTCTCATGTGTGGAATAAGCAGTGGTAATCGGCTGTCGAGCTTTTATGAGGTTGGGGTATAGCGCAGCCATCTGGTCCACCATATCCAGCATTTCCTGGTAGGTAAAGTACCCCCCCATGGTGCCATCAACATAGTTGACTGGCGTTGTGTATTGCGCAATAGTTGGTGGAGGACATGGTGGCAGCAGGCGTTCGTCGGTTTGGACTAGCCCCTGTTCGAGCAATTGGCGGTAGGCTTTCAGGTCGGAAATGAGTAGTTCTGTTCCGAATCCAGCGGCTTGAATTTGGGCAAACTCATCAGAAGAAAATTCGCCGATAAAATATTTGCCGGGTTGTAGCTTTCCGTGGTCAACATCAAGTCCAAGCTCGGCAAGTTTTACAAGGGTTTTATCATTGTCTAATTTGATTTTTATTCTTGAAAATTGCTGAGCTTGCAAAACAGTGGACATAGATAGGAAGCAAAGGAGTAGGATTTTCTGCATGGTGTATTTTTAAGAAAATTGGATGCCTAAGGCGCGCAAATGTACCAAAATACGGAGCAATTCTCCTGTCAGGTAACATGCAAATGCGTTGCATTTTCAGGTGACTACAAAAAACAATGAAATTCATACCCAGCCTGCTACTTCATTTCTGAATATCAATTATTACTGCTAAGTTGCACCCAATTTTTCACTCAAAAGTCCTTTCAAATATGGATACGATTAAACTCGACTCGAATGGAGCGCAGGTCAAAAGGTGGCAATACTTCCTTATCGGCCTCAAAAACAATCAGATTGTTGCGGATGGCGATTTTGGGCCAAAAACCCATGCGGCAACCGTGAAGTTTCAACTTGACAACCATCTCGTTGGTGATGGTATCGTTGGGCCAAAGTCCTACCTCGCCGCTTTTCTAGCAGGCTACCGCCTTAAAGAAGCCTTTGATTTCCCAAGCAAACCCTCGTTCAATCCACTACTCGGCAATGCCGCTAGGGCCAAAATCTTTGGCAATTTCAAGTTCAAATCGGCGGGCGACGGCACCGAAGCCATTATCATCACTGATGGCTGGGCAGATAAAAACATAGTTCGGCCAGAAATACCACAGCTAAAAGGTATTAAAGGGGTGCCGCAAAGCACCAAAATCCAATTTCACAAATTGGGCGCCGAGCAGTTGAAGTCGCTGTTTATTGATTGGGAAAAGGCCGGATATATCAAAAATATCTTGTCATGGGAGGGTTCATTCGTGCCTCGCTACATCCGTGGAAGCCGCAGAACACTGAGCAACCACTCCTTTGGCACTGCCTTCGATATCAACTACGCCTGGAACAAGTTAGGCCAAGTACCCGCTCTTGTCGGCGAAAAGGGAAGCGTACGAGAAATGGTAGAAATTGCCAACAAAAATGGATTCTATTGGGGCGGCCATTTCAGCCGCATGGATGGGATGCACTTTGAGGTAGCTGTTTTGAAGTGAGTTTAAGGAGTTGGGGGATTGAGCGTTTGAGAAAGGAGTGCATATCCTTACCCAAACCCTTAATCTCTCAAGTCCACAAACCCTCAGCTCGCCATTTTCATCCCATCCCAGCGTTGCAGGTATCTTCTTTTGCTCAAATCCTTCACCTCTGCCGCCAGTTCATCGTTGAGTTTTGGCAAAAAAGCAGGTTCAGCTTTCCGGTCGTCAAAAATGTCCACTTGCAATTCACTGGCAAATGCCTTAGCAAGGTTGCCAACGTTTTGGGCATATTCTAATGGTTTGCCCATCCCCATGAACAGGTCAACCACCGCCGTACGCACCATCTCGTACTTGTCCACGCTCATCAGCATCTGGCGCTGCGACTTGCCATCGGGGCGCTTTCCTTGTTTTTGCAAAGCCTTCCGAAGTTGTTCCGAAGAATACCCAAGCACCTCTGAGCGGTAATTCCACCAATTGGCGGCACTACCGTTGTTGCGCTCCTCGTAGGTTTGGAGGTGCTTCTGCTCACAAGCCGTTTGGCAAGAGATCAGCCCCATTACCTTCGACAATTCCAGCACGGCCATCACTTGCGCTACGGTGAGCAAATCGCCCTTGTCTTCTAGGTCTTCATGGTTTTGAAGCCAGGTAGCGTATTTCAGTTTAACCTTGCTTTTCGAATTGAGGGTGATGAGCTTCGCAAACTCAACAGAAAGATAGTAGTCGTCCAATACCACTTCTTTGGACTGCCTTTTGGCGAAGTCCTTGAAATGTTCCGGCTTTCGGATGCCGTCGTGAAATTGGTAAACATCGTGAAGCCAGTGCCGCAGATTGGCGGCGTACTGCTTGTTCGGTAAGCCGAGTGACAGGTAGAAGCTAGATGCCAAAACGACTTTTGTACCTTTTTTGCTAACCAAGATTTGTAGTTCCATCGCAACAAGTTTTATTGATGAAGCCCTCCTGTTGTCAATTGGAAATCGTTTTTGTTTCTATTAGCCATTCATAACATAATTATAAATGTAAAAAAACGCCCAATTGTTCATTTTCAACGAAAACCTGTTGCAAAGATGTTTATTTTGTTTTAAAATACAAAATTTAAAACAATTTATTTTAATCAAAAAGGAGATTTTCAAACAACATTATCCAAATTGACACCTAATAGGTTACAGATTCAATTCTAGTTAAAGAACAAAATTTTAGTTTAAGCCGATACAGTCGTTTGCCTCGAAAGCGCTGTATTGGTAAAAAAAACAGCGATTACAAGCGAAAAAAACAGAAAACTGACTAAGGCCGCTGTCCCCGTTTGGCCAATCCCAAACCAATCACCACCCCGCCACCAAACAAGGGCAAGGCAAAAGGTCAGCCTACCTACTTCGAGCAGCACTGCCCAGCGACTCTTGTCCATCAACGTGGTGTAGCTGTAAACGCTGACAAAAATAAACCCGCCATAAACCAGGCTGCCCATCAAGCCAATATTCGCCAACTGGCCGAACAGGTGGAACATCAGCAGCAGCGTGGCCACCAACTGAACCCAAGACCAAATCACCAGCGCACGGGACGGGTGCGTGTCGTATTTTTCAAAATCCCCAAAATCTTCAACTAGGTTGACCGGGTACAGTGCCGCCACATCGGCAGGCCGCCAGCCGGTAGGTTTAAACCAGATTCGGAATTTATCTGCCCAGTTTTGTGTGCGCCAAGCATCCATGAATAACAAGCCAAAATGCTGAAATCCAATTCGGATGGGGTTCCAAGTTTTTACGGGTCTTTTTACGCCAAAAACGGGCTGAACTTCTGCCAGTTCTGGCTGGAAAGTGCCGAATATTTTATCCCAAATAATGAAAATCTGCCCATAATTTTTGTCAAGATAAACACCGTTCATGGCATGGTGGACCCGATGATGCGACGGTGTAACGAGGATGTATTCGAGCAGCCCCATTTTACCAATTACCCTCGTGTGGTACCAGAACTGAGCAAACAACTGGATGGGCGCCACCACTGCTATCACCCCCACAGGAACACCCAGCACCGCCGCTGGCAGCATGAATACCGTGAACAGTTGAAAAATCTCCGAAATGCTTTGCCGCAAGGCGCATGACAGGTTGAACTCCTCGCTGCTGTGGTGGATAATGTGCCGATTCCACAGGAAATTGACCTCGTGTTCCAATCGGTGCGCCCAGTAGCCAGCAAAATCTTTGGCCACAAAAGCGATGACGAAGGCTGGCCAGGTGGCTTCCAGTTGAAAAATGGCGAGGTGCTTCAACATCAACGGGTAAGTGATGATGGCAATGCTGAGACCTAGCACGTCCTTGGTTACGTTGGTGATGCCGCTGCTGAGGCTGGAAACGGCGTCCAGCCCACGGTTGACGGCCATGCCACGGTAGCGGGCCACCAACTCCTCTATCAGAATGAGCAGGAGAAAACCGGGAATGGCGTAGGTCAGCGCTTGAGCGAAAGTATTCATGAATTTGGAATTGGCTTTGCCACAAAGTTCTAAAAAAACCGATGCACCCAACACCTCAGACCTCGATACCTCAGACCTTTTTTTGCCTGCTTCGCAAAACATCCTCCACATCCGCCAGCGAATGCCCCTTTGCCCGCAGCAAAACCAGCAGGTGAAACACTAAGTCCGCCGCCTCGCCAAGAAACAAGCTTGGGTCATTGCCCAGTGCCTCCAAAGCGACCTCAACCCCCTCCTCCCCTACTTTTTGGGCTATTTTTTTCACGCCTTTTTCGGCCAAGCTGGCGACGTAGCTTTTCTCCGTCGGG
>JAHEAS010000121.1 GCA_024642645.1 Saprospirales bacterium
TACCCCGTCAACTATGGCCTTTTCGGCAAGCCGACCATCGTGAACAACGTGGAAACCCTCGCCAATCTTCATTTTATCCTAAAAAATGGCGGTGAGGCTTTCGCTAAGATTGGCACCTCAAAAAGCAGCGGCACCAAGCTGATTTCCCTTGATAGCGCTTTCAATCGCCCTGGCATTTACGAGGTGGACATGGGCACACCGCTCGTCATTGTCGTGGAGGAACTAGGCGGTGGTTTCCGCAGACCTGTGAAGGCATTGCATATTGGCGGCCCGCTCGGCGGTCTCGTTCCGATTTCGAAATCAAATTTGTTGACCGTGGATTTCGAGAGCTTCGCTCAAAACAGCTTCTTGCTCGGCCATGCCAGCATCGTCAGTGTGCCGGAGGAGTA
This sequence comes from Saprospirales bacterium, assembly GCA_024642645.1. Taxonomy (GTDB): domain Bacteria; phylum Bacteroidota; class Bacteroidia; order Chitinophagales; family Saprospiraceae; genus UBA6168. Next base: position 390 of record JAHEAS010000121.1, read on the forward strand.
CCCGATGGTGGCTTATCTGGAGCACCTTTTCGCTTTCACGGCGCATGAGAGCTGTGGCAAATGCTTCCCTTGCCGCATCGGTTCGGTGCGGGGCAAGGAGCTGCTGCAAAAAGCCCAAACTAGCGACTACAAGATTGACAATGAGCTGTTTACGGATTTGTTGGACACGATGAAAAAAGGCTCGCTCTGTGCCCTCGGCGGGGGTATCCCGCTGCCGGTGATGAATGCGATGGCGCATTTTGGCGGAGAGTTAAATGCGTATTTTAAGGAAAAGATTTAATTTGTTAAATTAACTTTTATGCCCCTCTGTGTTCCTTGGTGTTCGCTATTTCTCTGTGTTAAAATAAATATGAAGAAACGGAGAACACCAAGGAACACAGAGGGGCGAGTCGTAAAAATCCAATGCAGGTTGAATCTTTAAAAAAATTGTTTTTTTCGCTTATCCCGCTCTTGCTGTCATTGCCAATTTCCGCCCAGTCCGAACCCCGTCACCTCCAATCCGGCCACGAAATTTTCACCAACGGCTATATTGACCAGCCCTATATCGTCACGCTGCCCGACGGCACTTGGCTCTGCACTTTTACCACTGGTAAACTGGAAGAAGGACTGGACGGACAACACATCGCTGCCAGTCGCAGCAGTGACCAGGGGCAGACTTGGTCAACACCCGTGCCTATCGAACCAGCCGCCGGGCCTGCCGCCAGTTGGGCGATGCCCTACTTGACCAGCTTCGGTCGGGTCTATGTTTTTTACAGCTACAACGGCGACGAGGTGAGTGAACTCAAGGGCGAAAAACTTCCCCGAAACGATATGCTTGGCTGGTATTGCTTCAAGTACAGCGACGACGGCGGCCTCAATTGGTCGGAGCGGCACCGCCTGCCCATGCGCCTCACGGCTTGCGACCTCACCAACGACTGGAAGGGAAAAGTCCAGATTTTTTGGGGTATTGGAAAGCCCGTGACGGTGGGGAACCCCCAAAATGGAGGGGCAGGAGGCATGATGTTCGGTTTCACCAAAATCGGAAAATACCCACTGGACAAGGGCGAGGGCTGGTTTTATCGCTGTGAAAACATCAACGCTGAGCGTGACCACAATCGCCTGAAATGGCAGATGTTGCCGGATGGCGAGAACGGCATCGGCAATCCCGCTTTCGGCTCCGTGCAGGAGGAACACAGCGTGGTGGCCATGTCCGATGGCGGGCTTTGCTGCATTTACCGCACCAAGACGGGCTACCTCGCCGAGTCGTACAGCCATGATGGCGGTCGGAATTGGACTTTGCCAAAGCAAGCCCGGTACATTGACGGTCGCCCGGTGAAAAACCCTCGTGCCTGTCCCAAGGCCTGGCGCTGCGCAAACGGGAAGTACCTGCTCTGGTACCACAACCACAGCGGCGACCATTTCAGCTCCCGCAACCCCGCTTGGCTGGCGGCTGGCATGGAAATGGACGGTGAAATCAGGTGGTCGCAGCCGGAACTGGTGCTTTACGACGACGACCACAGCTACGAGACTGGTCGTTTCAGCTACCCAGATTTGGTGGAACAAAACGGCGAGTTCTGGCTCACCGAAACCAATAAGTTCAAGGCCAGCATCCATCCTGTGCCAACTGAATTGGTCACTGGACTTTGGCGGCAGCTTGGCGACCCCAGCCGTATCCCGTCCACCGTATCCCGTCCACCTGCCATGTTTTTCCCAGAAGATAGTTTGAAAAATGAAAAACTGCCCATCACGGGCTTCCCAAAAAACTCGGCTGGCGGCTATGTTTTTTACAACGCCATGCTGGACACGGGCGGCCTGACGATAGAAATGAGCGTGCAGCCAAAGGATTTTTCGCAAAACCGGGTGCTGCTCGATACCCGCAACGATTCGGGTTCTGGATTTTACATCCAGACCATTGGCTACCGCCAATTGGAGCTAAACCTCTGCAACACTGAGACTTGTGAAACCTGGGCCACTGACCCCGGCCTGCTCGATATCGTGCGGCCACACAAAGTGACCTTCATCGCCGACAACGGCCCGGACATCCTGCTTTGCGTGGTGGATGGGCAACTTTGCGACGGTGGCACGAGCCGCCAGTACGGGTGGTCGTTTTACTCACCGTTTTTGGGGCAGGTTTTGGACAACCGGAAAAAGGAGATTCGGATTTTGCCGGAGGAAATGAAGTCGCTTAAGATTTATGACCGGGCGATGAGCGTTTCGGAAGCGGTGGGGAATCAGCGGGTCAGGTGAGATTATTCGCCATGCACATATCCGATACCCAGCACATCTTGGAGCGAAGCGTCAACGTAAATTTTCTTCCCGGTTTGCAAATCTTCCACAACATTAAAATCATGGTCACGAAAAAATGGGCTATTGGTCAGTCGGTGCAGGTCGAAACCGAGCAGGGTCAGCTTGCCCCGCAGGTGTTTTACCCGAAACTGATTTTCCAGTTTTGCGTTGCGAAGCAAAGCTTGGCAAGTAATGTTGAAAAATGCAGCATAGCCAACGCAGTGGGCCGTTTTAGAATAAAAAAGCTGATTTGGGTCGGTGAAATTTTTGCCGGAGGTGAAGCGTAATTGGTTGGCCGTTAACCGAAGTGATTGTTCGATGATGTTTTCGACATTTGAACCAATGGGTTGATTGTCAAGGAGTTCCTCCAATTTTTTATCAGAAACTGAATAGTTTTGTTGCGCCGAGATAGGGTAATAGGTGACCACGAGCCTAAACAACCAGCCTCTGAAAAGAACCAGAAGCAGCAAGAGGACAAAGCCGATTTTTATCCATTTTTTCATAAAAGCAAAAATGACAGTGGGCAACCCGCACACGGACTGCCCACTGTCAACTGTCAAACTGCCAACTAAATCACGCGTCCACCTTCGCATATTTCGCATTCGCCTCGATGAAAGCTCGGCGTGGTGGCACCTCCTCGCCCATGAGCATGGAGAAGATGCGGTCGGCCTCGCCTGCGTCATCAATGGTCACTTGGCGAAGGATGCGGCTGTTCGGATCCATGGTGGTTTCCCAAAGCTGTTCAGCGTTCATTTCACCGAGACCCTTGTAGCGCTGCGTTTTCACGGAGTTGTCGTTCTCGTGGCTGGAATAATTGGCGATGGCCTCACGGCGCTCCTCGTCGTTCCAGCAGTAGCGGAACTGCTTGCCTTTTTTTACCATATAAAGTGGTGGTGCGGCGATATAAATTCTGCCGTTCTCAATGAGCGGCTTCATGTAGCGGAAGAAGAAGGTCAAAATCAAGGTGGTGATGTGGCTGCCGTCAATATCGGCGTCGCACATGATGACCGTCTTGTGGTAGCGCAGTTTTTCGATGTTGAGTACCCGAGCACCTTCGTTATTTTCAGTAATGCTGACCCCGAGTGCCGTGAAGATGTTCTTGATTTCCTCGTTTTCATAAATCTTGTGCTCCATCGCTTTTTCCACGTTCAGGATTTTTCCACGAAGTGGTAAAATGGCCTGAAAGTGACGGTCACGACCTTGCTTGGCGGTACCACCTGCCGAGTCACCCTCGACGAGGAAGATTTCACTCTCGGCGGGATCCTTGCTGGAGCAATCGGCTAGCTTGCCGGGGAGGCCGCTTCCGGTGAGCGCGTTTTTGCGCTGCACCATCTCCCGTGCTTTGCGGGCCGCTTGTCGTGCGGTGGCAGCTAAGATGATTTTTTCGATAATTCTGCGGGCGGAACCAGCATTCTCCTCGATGTAGGTGGAGAGTGCATCGTCCACGGCACGAGACACGATGCCCAGTACTTCGGAGTTGCCCAACTCGCTCTTTGTCTGCCCCTTGAACTGTGGTTCTTGCACTTTTACCGACACGATGGCCGTCAGGCCCTCTCGGTAATCCTCGGCAGATAGCGTCACTTTGGCCTTGGTGAGCATGCCGGACTGTTCGCCGAACTTGCCCAGTACCCTACCCAGTGCACGGCGAAAACCACTCACGTGTGTGCCGCCTTCGCTAGTGAAAATGTTGTTCACGAAAGAATATAGGTGCTCGGAGTAGGAGGTGTTGTACAAAATGGCCACTTCCACTTCCACGTTTTCTTGCTTCGTAATGACGTAGATGGGTTTTTCAATCAGCCTTGTGCGGGACTCATCCAGGTATTCGACATATTCGAGCAGACCACCTTCCGAATGGAAAGTTTCTGTTTTGAAATTGCCTTTATCGTCCACTTGGCGCTCATCCGTGATGGACATTTTGAGGCCCTTGTTCAGGTAGGAAAGCTCCTTGATACGGGCGGCAAGGGTATTGTAATTATACACCAGCGTTTCAACGAAAATTTCGGGGTCCGGCTTGAAGTTGATTTGCGTGCCTCGTCTGTCGGATTTGCCTACTTCCCGAACATCATACAATGGCTTGCCCTTGGAGTACTCCTGTTCATAGTATTTACCGTCACGGTGTACCTCGGCCTTGAGATGAATGGAAAGTGCATTGACACAAGAAACACCAACACCGTGCAAACCACCTGATACTTTGTAAGTGTCTTTGTCAAACTTACCACCTGCATGCAAAACCGTCATGACCACCTCCAAGGCGGATTTTTTCAGTTTTTTGTGCATGTCCACCGGGATGCCCCGGCCATTGTCACGCACGGTGATGGAGTTGTCGGTATGAATGGTGGTGGAGACTTCGGTGCAATGCCCCGCAAGGTGCTCGTCAATCGAGTTGTCAATCACCTCCCAAACAAGGTGGTGAAGGCCTTTCACGTCCGTTGTTCCGATGTACATCGCCGGGCGCTTGCGCACTGCTTCCAAGCCTTCGAGGGCGGTAATATTGCCCGCATCGTAATTGCCTTTGTCCGGAATCAAGTCCTCTGTTTCGTCTGTATTTTTCATGGCGCAAAGGTAGTAAAATTAAGGGGTAAAATGGCAGTTATTATTGTCCAAATTACACCTCCAAAATTGAGATTTCATAAACTTTTGTGGCACAGATAAGTCGAAGCTATTTTATTCGATTTCGGCAATCTTTATCCTGTTTGGATTGTTGTCTGAACAATATTTTCCGTTAAAAATTTCGAAAAAATGCCAACCACCATTCCCGTTTTAAAAGGTAAAAACCCACTGTTGCCAGGTACTGGTTTTCTGCGAAATCCTTTTGAGTTCACCATCAAGCAGACGCAGCTGATGGGCGATTTTTTCATGATGCCTTTCTTAACCCGCAAAATTTTCATCATCACCAACCACGAAGTGGTGGCGCATATTCTTCAGAAAAACCAGAAAAACTATGTAAAAAGCCCAGCCTATCGGCAGCTTCGGTTGGCGCTCGGTACGGGACTCGTCACCAGCGAGGGGGAATTTTGGCGGAAGCAGCGGCGACTCGTACAGCCCGCATTTTACAAGACACAACTCGAAGACCTTTTTCGGGGAATGACCGTCGTGGCCGGAAAGTACATCGCCGAGTTGGAAGAAAAATCCGCCAGCAGCGAACCCCTCGACATTGCGAAGGAAATGATGGCTGCTACGGCTCGCATTGTGCTAAAAACGCTTTTCAGCACCGAAAATACTGCCGATATCAATGAGATGTACCGAGTGATGATGGATGCCCAGGATTACCTCACCTACCGTACCGTGAAGCCCTATTTTATCCCACTTACCTACGTCAATGGCAAGCACCGCAAGTTTAAAAAGGACATTGCCTGGTTCGATGGTTACATCTACAAGCTCATCGCCGAAAGGCGCAACGACCTCAACCCGCCCAACGACTTGCTCACGATGCTGCTCAGCTCAAAAGATGAGGAAACAGGCGAGGCCATGAGCGACCGGGCACTTCGGGACGAAGCGGTCACCCTATTTGCCGCAGGTCACGAAACCAGCGCCACGATGCTTTCATGGGCGCTTTGGCTGCTGTCGCAACACCCTGAGGTGGTGCAGAAAATGAGAGACGAGATAGCAGAAGTGCTGGAAGGCCCCACGGGGGCAGGCCCCACAGGGGCAGGCCGGATGCCCGGTTTTGGTGATTTGCGCAAGCTGTCCTACACGATGCAGGTGATTCAGGAAGTGATGCGGCTTTATCCGCCGGGCTTCGCCATCGGGCGGCAGCCGATAGCGGAGGACGAGATTTTAGGGGTTAAAATTCCGACGAACGGCATTATGTTTATCAGCATTGCTGCCATGCACCGTGACCCTCGGTATTGGGAGCGGCCCACGGAATTTTACCCGGAACATTTTATCCCAGAAACAGAAAAGACCCGGCCCAAGCTGGCCTATATGCCCTTCGGAGCTGGCCCGAGGATGTGTATCGGAAACCACTTTGCTTTGATGGAAATGCAGCTTTTACTGGCCTTGCTGGTGCGCCAGTTTGATTTTGAGGCAGTGGAAGGTCACCCTGTGGAGGCAGAGCCGCTGATTACTTTGAAACCAAAATATGGGATTATGATGCGGGTGAAACCAGCAGTAAATAAGGTGCTGGCCAAATGAGCAAAGCGTAATTTATGTGGAAAGGGAAATTAGTGGATGAGTGCCCAAAGGGATTGGTCAATATTTTACCAAATAGTTTTTTCTTGGGCTATGCTAAGCGTGCAGTGGTGTTTGAAATGCCTGATAGGTAGTGGAAGTCTCAAAAAATATTTTCCCAACATCCTCAACATGGAGCATGCCAAGGAGGTGGCCATCATCGTTCGCTACTGGTAAAACATTGAAAAGATTGGTGCCAAAAACTTCCAATGCATCTGCTACTGTGTTTTCTGGTGAGAGCATGACCATCTCTTTTGAAATCAAGTCTTTAGCCGTAAGTGAGTTATCGTCATCTGCCAAAAATTTTCGATAAAAATCTTCCCGGAGGATGACGCCAACAAACTTCGAGTCCCAAACAACAGGCAAAAACCGATTGGAAGAATGGCTGAAAATGAGGTGGATGGTTTCAATTTCGGTACTTGCGTCTACTTTGGCGTATTCCGTTTTCAGAAGGGACAGGACAGGTGAATCCAATTTCATAGTTTTTGCTTTTTATGTAAAGTTTGTTCAAAAAACAAAGTTTGTGACGCAGTTGCCTGTTTTGCGTTTATAGAGCACTGCATCTTGCAATCAGAAAAAAATGGATGAAAGGGATGCTACTAAATAGCTTGTGGGTAGGTATTCCTTACTTTGCAATTTGAATACCAAGTTTCGGCCGCTGACTAATAACCTTTCAAAATGCCAAGCGTTTCAACCTAACTTTGCAGCAATAAATTTTTTAAAAATGACCACAGAACTCGATTTCTCTCCCGAAAAACTCCAAAAACTCGGCTTTCTCGATGTGGATGTTGACCCTACCCTCGACCTTTTCGAAGAAATCAACAAGCTGAAAAAAGAGAAGAACGCTATCATTTTGGCGCATTACTACCAAGAGCCAGACATTCAAGACATCGCTGACTACATCGGCGACAGCCTTGGTCTTTCGCAGGAGGCTGCCCGAACCGAAGCCGACATCATCGTTTTCGCTGGCGTTCACTTCATGGCCGAGACGGCCAAAATGCTCAGCCCCACCAAAAAGGTACTGCTGCCTGACCTCAAGGCAGGATGCTCCCTCGCCGATGCTTGCCCGGCGCCACTTTTCAAGAAATTCAAGGAAAAATACCCCGATCACATCGTGGTGAGCTACGTGAACACCACGGCGGAGATGAAGACCCTGACCGACATCTGTTGCACCAGTACCAATGCCGTCCAAATCATCGAGAGCATTCCGAAGGACCAGCCCATCATCTTTGCGCCTGACATCAACTTGGGTCGTTATTTGGTGAAAAAGACCGGGCGTGACATGGTGCTCTGGAACGGCGCCTGTATGGTCCACGAGATTTTTTCAGCGGAGAAAATCGCCAAATTGCGCATCCGCCACCCCAATGCCCTGCTCATTGCTCACCCAGAATGCGAGACCCATATCCTCGACAAAGCGGACTACATCGGCTCCACCACTGGCCTCCTGAAATTTACGATAAACAACCCGGCCACCGAATTCATCGTG
>JAHEAS010000122.1 GCA_024642645.1 Saprospirales bacterium
TCCTGAATTCACTGTGACATTGCCAACTACGGTCAGCTCACTTGAAAACATTGAACAATTAGCGGAAATAGAGAATGAACCTCCTTCACCGGGGTCAATTGTGCCAGTGCCCGCATTGGTAATTCCTTTGTCGCCTATTTCACCGCAAACGTTTATCAAATAATCTATACCTGAGGTGCCTTGCAGGATATAGTCAGATGTGACGTTAAGGCACACATTTTCAAGTCGGCGATTACCACCATTGTTTTTCATGTATCCTGTGGTCGCAACTAAAGTAGCGTTGAAAAAGCCATTTGATGCTTCATCGCCCACCTCTATGGTTTCATTATAATTGCAGAAAAAGGATTGATTGCCAGATTGATCAATATTGCCTTTTACTCTTAATGCGCCATTATGGAAAAGTGTATAGGAATACTGGTTCAGGATTAAATTGCCATTGGCAATTATTAATGTCGGGCCATCTACAACAAAATAAGCTGCGTTGATAACCAAATCACCGGTGGGCACAGTAATAGTACCCGTACCTCTTAGCCTGATGGATGTTGCTACATTTGTGGTCGGTACAGCGGCAAGGAGAGTGCTCCAATTGACATTTCCGTTTACCACTAAATCGTGGGTATAACCGGATGCGGCTATTTCACACTGCGTCCAAGCATTTGGAACCGAGAGGCATTCTGGAGCAGAAAGTGCACAGGAAGAAAGCTCTGGCTGCAATGCCCTGAATTTCAGGCTGATATCTTTTATTTGGCTAGGGTAAATTGGGCCAATATCTTCCCAGGTAAGTTTGCCACTTTCAATGATGTCTGGAGCATTTGATGCTGAGATAAACTGCAACTTATCGGGGTTGAAAGTATAGGTGACTGGGGCGTGCTGAACGGTTGCAACGCATTCGCCAGGCTCTCCTTCACTCACAACTGGACAGTTCGCTGTAGTCACTCGCACACCCACTGCGTCCAGCCAAATTTTCACTCCATCATGGCCACCGATTTGGTTGCCTTCCAGCGTCACTTTCCAGTTTGAATTAAAAACTGACCAATCCCAATTTTGAAGATTGGTTACATCAATGGTAATCGAGCCTTCCTTGGCTACGCCAATATAATCGTTCAAATTAGGGGAACTAGTACTTCCCCAAGCTGGATTTGGAACAATAACCGTATTGCCATTTTGCAAGGTGATTTTTGCTCGAAGAACATCGTTATTTAAAGGTTTATCAATATAGAGTTGGAATATCAATTCTACTTTCTTGATAACACCAGTTGGCGTACCAAAATTGAACCCTTTTACGGCTGCTTTATGCGTCCAGTTACCATTATAATTTGAAAATGAGTTGTCTGGCGCACCCAGCATGTTATTTGGAAAATTGTTGTAATTGGTAGCTGGGTCCAAAACGCTAGCCCATGCTACTGAGGTGCAGGTGTTATCATTATCTTCCGAAAAAGATTGGTTTTTTACGCTGACATTATAGGTGACAATATCATTTTCATAAACATTGGAATTGCCAGCAAGTGTATTAGTCACTTTCACCAATCCTGCAAAACCAACTGAAACGGGAGGAATCCCAAAGGACAAACCATCCACACTGACCTGACTTGCTGAAGTGCTGGAAAGACCTGCGGGAATATCCGTATCCAGCGTGTTCACCTTTACTATATAAGGTGCGTCGGTCAGATTGGTGAACGTATAGCTACCATCAACCTGCGATGTCGCAGTTTTTGCCAACAATTCTCCATCATCCGCTGTGCCGCTGCTATCTTCATCCACATAAAGCCAAACAGTAATATTCGGTAACCCAGTTTCGGTGCCGTTTTGAACACCATCACCTGCTTCGCCACCAGTGCCAATACCATCGTCCTTGAATATTTTTCCAGTGATGGCATAAGGGCCCTCAATCATGGTTTTATATTCATCCAAGATAAATGAGGGGCTGTTTCCGATGCTTACTCCACCCGTGTTGGCAAGTATGGCACCTTGATAAGTAGGGGCTACGGTTACATCAAAGGTTACTATACCTGTTTGCCCTGGCTGGAGTGGTTTGTCGAACCACCACTGGATATTGGTTGTCGTGGAGGCTGGACTGGGCTCCGTAGTTTCCCAAGTTACCTTATCATCCGAGGAATAAAGAATGGTAACTGCTGTGCCAACAGGGATTGTATTATTTGAAGTTGCAGAACCCGCTACATAAGTTGTATTTTCTGGAATTGTGGTTTCATAAACAAGGTTGTTGTGCAGGCTAGGGACACCAATAGGTTGAGTCCCATTGTTATTATACGTGATAGAAACTTCAATGGTTTGTCCTTGTGGTGTTGTAGTTGGAGCGCTGGTCACCAGCGTGCCTCTCGGCGGAGCCGCTGTGAGTGTTCCGCCAGGCGTTCCATAGTCGCCATTGTGTTTTTCGTTGTCCGAGCCAGAAGCGACTTCTTGATACGGCGTAAGCTGAGACGAGCATGGCCCGTTCAGCACCGCAAACGTATAAGTAATCATTCCTACAGCCCCTGTATTATCTTCCGGAATGCCAGAGAAGTGCATTTGGTCCTTAAAGTGAAAACTTTGTATTCCTTGCCCTTGAAGTTTGACAACTATCAAACCTTCCACCTTAATTAATCTGAAACAATTCGCATCATATAAGGCGGGGTTACCGACTGGCTGAAGTAAAAAATTGTAATCAGGGATATAATCACCATCATTATCGAATCCTTTTCGAATATTGCCCAAGTCAAACCAGTTTCCTTCCAACGTTACTGTAGAGCCAGGGATGCTCGCTTCTGAAGGAGTCGATTGATACCAACCCAGCTGCTTATTTGGGAATGCTGCTAAAAATTCATTCGGCACTTTAGAAGTCGTGTTGGGCCAAATCTTGTTGGCCATGGCAGAAATCTCTGCACGAAGTTGAACAGTCTTACTCGCATTTACATTGCGTTGTGTGCCACCTTCTTTGGCTGATGCCCAGATATCGTACTGAAGGTGTAAGTCATCCGTTTGGTCAGGCTTACTTCCGCAAACCCGATTGCCATTGGCATCGAGCAATGGATAGCTTAACAACCAATACTGCACCACGGTATCGCCAGGTGACAGCTTGCCGATGTGCCTCGTGGCATCTTGTGGGCCGCCTTCGTGCGTGAAAGAAAAGTTGCCCGTGTAAGGCCCGCTTGTAACTGAAGTTACTGGGTATACTCCAGGTTTATCGGCAACATAATTTCCAATATTGATAAATACATTGGTAAGGTCGCTCGTGCCAGTATTGTAAATTTTCACACCTATATATACTGCTCTCGGACTCGCACCATGCGGTGTCTGAATGTTGTGGTCCACAACAAGGTTGTAGTAGTCCAACAATTCAATTTTTAAATTACCATCTTGGACACCTGCACGAAGACCAGTGATAAATAAGATGAAGCCTGTTAATGTAAGTAAGACTCTGTTCATAATTTTGTGAGTGTTAACTAGTTTGAACTACTGACCGATTCGCACAATTGTACTGAGCGTTCAGGCATTGTACACTTGAAAAACAGCATGGAAAGTGAAACTTAGCGGTACGTCTTAAAGAAGGAGAAGGGATGGATCGTTTATTGATTTAGCAAGTTCTATCAAGTTGAGTCGATACGTAAACTGCTCAAAATCAATTACTTTGTTCACTTTTATGTTCTTGTTTTCCAGTTTTGCCTTGCATCTTTTAATCTGATAAACTACTAAAGAGGGGTATACAATATATCAATTGCGGGGAGGGGAATAACAAAGGGGAGGATTCCGTCACGGTTTGAAGGCAAACACTATGCCAAGAGATAATCTGGAAAATCGTTGTTTAGGAAATAGGTAGACGAAAAAAGGCATGGGCCTTGTCAGACCCATGCCCGAAACTTGGTTTAGCAAGTTATGATGGCTAAAAATAAAAACGATTTAACGAAGGTTCTAAAATTAGTGGAATGGAGCTTTGGGATAAAGAGAAACGCCCAATATAACTTTCATTCCTTGTAAAAACCTTCTAATCCACATTGTCGTGAAGGAACGAATTCCCCTCCCTCAATTGTGGCTCCGATTCATTCTGTGAAATTGTCCACTTGGAATAGTCAATTTCGTCCGAGCCAGCCACGTCCTCTAGGTTGATACCTTTGCGAAGGTAAGCTGGCACATTTTCCAACTCATTCACCGCTTGTGGGTTACTGAGCTTCGGTTTGGAGCTAATGCTGGCCAAGCGTTCCTTCCGGCGGCGCTCTGCCTCCAACCGATGCTGACGCTCCTCCTCTTCTCGGTCACGGTTGTTCTTCACATACGGCTCTTCCCGATGAAAACGGCTGTATTTATTGAATTTCTCTGTTACATCTGGGAATTCAATGGTGTTGTCATTCTCAGATTCCTCATCAGCCCCAAGCGTGTTCAGAAAACTTTTTTTTGGAGTAAAATCGTCTTCGTCCAACGATACCTTTACAGGCTTGGCATTAGACTCCGGCCTTGCACCCTGTATGGAAGCCTTGCCTTGTACCCGCTCAAAACCTGTGGCAATGATGGTCACGCTCAATTTGTCAGCAAGCGTTTCGTCGTAGCAGTTACCCCAAATGAGGTTCGTTCCAGCGCCAGCCTCTTCCTGGACGAATTCTGTGATTTCGAAAATCTCCTCCATCGTCACCTCTTTTTTACCGGAGGTGATATTAATGAGAATGTGCTGTGCTCCCTTGATATTGTTCTCTTCGAGCAGCGGTGAATTCAGCGCCTCATCCACAGCCCGCTTTGCACGGTTATCTCCTTCTGCAATGGCAGTACCCATGATGGCCACACCACTGTCACGCATAACCGTGTTTACATCCTCGAAGTCCACGTTCACGTAACCAGGTACGGTGATGATTTCCGCAATGCCCTTAGCAGCAGTGGTCAAAATATTATCAGCCTGTCCAAATGCCTGCGATATCGTCAGGTTGCCGTGGATGGCTTTCAATTTGTCATTCGAGATGACGATAATGGTGTCCACGTACTTTTTGAGTTCATCCAAACCCTCGTGGCCTTGGAAGACCCGCTTGTTGCCTTCAAAAGTAAATGGCAACGTCACAATGCCCACCGTCAGGATATCCATCTCTTGCGCTGCACGTGCAATGATTGGCGCCGCACCCGTACCTGTACCACCGCCCATTCCTGCCGTGATGAAGAGCATCTTGCAGTTGTTGCCGAGGTAGTTTTTTACCTCTTCAATGCTCTCCTCTGCAGACAGCTTGCCGATATTTGGTTTGGAGCCTGCCCCCCTACCCTCCGTGAGGGTTGGACCGAGTTGTATTTTGGTTTGGACAGGGCTTTGGGCCATTGCCTGCTCGTCGGTATTGCAGATGGCAAAATCCACCCCAACGATGCCCTGCTTGAACATGTGGTTGACAGCATTGCTACCGCCCCCGCCGACGCCAATTACTTTGATGATTGGTGCGCCGCTATTTTTATTGTCGTCAATTAATTTGAAAATCATAACTGCCTTTTTTTGAAGTTTTGAGTTATGAGTTTTGAGTTATGAGTACCGAGCGATTCATTGCTCACAACTCATAATTCATAACTCTCTAGAATTCTGAATCTGGTTCGGTCTGGAACCATTCTTTCGTTTTTTGAAAAATTTTGTTGAAAAGACCATTGCCAGCAAATTCGGCGCCTTCCGAGGATATTTCCGCAGCTTCCATTTCCTCCACAGCTTTTGCAGCGGCGGTTTGAGGCTGACGAATGCTTTCCAACTTCACTTTTCCTTCTTCTACATCTTGGATGCCCTTCATCAACAATCCTATGGCGGTAGAGAACACCGGGCTTTGCAACTGCTCATGGTATCCATGTGCCAGATGCTCAACTGGTGTGCCGATACGGGTGTTCATGCCCGTGTGGAACTCCGCCAGCTTGTCAATATGGTTCATCAAAGCACCGCCACCTGTGAGCACGAGGCCGCCAATCAGCTTGCCCTCATAGCCACTCCTGCGGATTTCCCAGACCACGTAATCCATCACTTCCTCCACCCGTGCTTGAATGATGCGGGCGAGGTTTTTCTCAGAAATCTCTTTGTGCTCACGACCCTTTAGACCAGGAATGGTGATGACACGGTTATCATACACTTCCTCGGCCAAGGCGCTGCCGAATTTCACCTTCAACTTCTCTGCCTGATTCTGCATGACATTGCAGCCTTCCTTGATGTCTTTGGTGATGACGCCACCACCGAACGGAATGACCGCCGTGTGCCGAATTATTCCATCTTTGAAAATGGTAATATCCGTGGTGCCGCCGCCAATGTCCACTAACGCTACACCTGCCTCCTTCTCCTCCTCCGACAGTACCGACGTTGCACTGGCTATTGGTTCCAACATGATGTTGGCTACTTTCAAACCAGCCCGCTCCACACATTTCACGATGTTTTGCGTAGCAGTAATCTGGCCTGTGATGATATGAAAATTGGCCTCCAAACGTACCCCGCTCATGCCGACAGGATCAACGATGCCTTGCTCGTCATCCACGGTGTACTCCTGTGGCAACACGTGCAAGATTTTGTCGCCTGGCGGCAAAACAAGTTTGTACATGTCGTTCACGAGCCGGTCGATGTCCCGCTGTCCGATTTCTGTATGAATGTTGTCACGAGTCAGCAGCCCCCGATGTTGGAGGCTTTTGATGTGCTGCCCAGCAATACCCACATGGGCCACCCGGAACTCCATGCCAGCTGCCCGTTGGGCAATGGAAATGGCGTCGGAAATGGCACGAACGGTTTTTTCGATGTTGCTGACAACGCCACGCATGACGCCTTCGCTCTCAACTTTGCCGACTCCGAGAATCTCAAGCCTGCCATGCTCGTTCTTGCGGCCGGCTATGGCGCAGACCTTCGTGGTGCCGATGTCGAGGGCGACCACCAAATCCTGGGAGGAGAAGTTTGGATAATCCATAATCATGATTTTAGTTATTGGCTCAATAGAATGAGAAGTTTGGTTATATTTTAAGTGTTTCTACCGTGTTGATTTCCTGTTCACTTAAATGGTAAAACAAGATTATTTTCGTTCGCAAACAACTTGATTCTTGTAGCGCAGGTCAAGGGTCTTGTACTTCTGCCAGCCCTCCCGGCTTAGACCCTCTTCGTAAAAGGTCCGCAGCTTTTTGAACTTGGCTTCCGCATTTGAGTCCCACTTGCCTAGGATAATGGAATGGTCGCCCACCATTGGCACCAGTACAAATTCGTCTTTGCTATTAATATGTACCTGTTCGAACATTGCCTTCCACAGCTCGTCGCTTAGGATGAAATTGGTCAGTTCAAAAAGGTCCTTCATCAAGTTGTTTTTCTTCGTCAAAAACTCTGGCGTATGCGGTGGAATATTCCCCGTTGCCACCAGCGTTCGAGCGGTGAAGTGTCGAGAAAGCGGCACTTTTGCCCCATCCTTGTCAAGGTAATATTGTACCCCAAGTTTGTCCACCACCCTGAGAATCGGCACCCGCTGTTCAATGTTGATTTTTATTTTGCTATCAGCTGTGAGCAGCACCTCGGCGTTTTTCACAAACAGGTTTTCTTCCAAAATCCGCTCCACCTGGTCTTCATCCACGAGAGACGCTGTCTGTTCGTCTAGTGAAGAACCGATGGACTTTTCCACCAACCGTATCACATCCATGCTGTCAATCAGCAGCGCACCATCTTCCAATGGCTCCACCTCCACCACTGTGGCTCCCACTGTCAGCCCCTTTTTCCTTTCTACTGCTGCAATAATGAGCATCAGTGTGAGGAACCCGCCGCCTATCCAGGCGATGCGGCGGATTGAAGAAGATTTGTTTGCGTTGTCGAGCATTTTAGAAGTTGCTTGTTATTTGTTCTTAGAGTTTCTTGTTTTTCAATAAGCGCCTTATTGGTAAAACGAACGTGTCAATATCCCCCGCCCCAATCGTCATCACCACATCCAAGTCCTTGGTTTTCAGCAAATCCAGCACGTTTGCCTTGGTCGCCAATACCCGGTTCGGGTTCTTCATTTTATCAAAAACAATCTCTGATGTGACGCCCGGCATGGGTAGCTCCCTTGCCGGGTAAATGTCCATCAAAATGATATCGTCCAATTTGTCAAGTTCTTCAGCGAAGCCATCCTGAAAATCCCTCGTCCGGGAGTACAGGTGTGGCTGGAAGATGCCCGTGATGCGCCGACCTGGGAACAGCTCCCGTGCTGCCTGCACCGCCGCCCGGATTTCCGTCGGGTGGTGGGCATAGTCGTCAATGAACACCACTTTTCCGTCCCGATAGACGAACTCGAAGCGCCGCTTGATGCCTTTGAAGGTGATGAGCGCCTTTCGAATGGCCTTCTCCCCTACCCCCAGTTGCAGCGCTACCGCTATG
>JAHEAS010000841.1 GCA_024642645.1 Saprospirales bacterium
GGAAATTCCTGACATGGGTGGATGGGCGTTACCACCTACTAGAAGATGGCTACGATAGCTGGGTTGGGGATGATAAGTCTTGAACGGAATCTGATAACAGGTGGGGCCAACCAGTTGTTTCAAAGCTTTCAACAGGGAAGGTTTAGCTATGATTCTAGCATACCATTCCTAAAGGAACCCAGTCAGGTAGAATTGAATGCTTTTTTAAAGGCAAATGCCACTGGGCTTGAAGCCTTGATGGAATCCAAGGTGTTTGCTAAATGAACATATAGCGGAAATGCTGCCTTAACAGCCTCCCTAAAGCATAAGCCTCCCCCTTATTGCTTTTTCATCCAAAGCCCTAATAGGTTTTTAAAACCCCGCTTCATCCCGTCCACCCCCCTGCATGATTAATATCACTGCGCCAGTCTGCGCCAAATCATTGGATTGTTGGTGAATAGCGCTGATTATTTCAGCAATAAAATCCCTTACCATGAAAATGCAATTTACCGCTGTGTTGCTGTTGTTTGCGTTATGCGCAATCCGGCCTATTCCTGTTCAATGTCAGGACACCATACCCACCACCACGGATGAACTGCCTTCAAAATCACTGGACTCGGTTCAATTTGCTAGTGGAACTTTCGCCCAACATTGGCAGATGAACTTCGGACTTGGAATCATTGGGAGAGGGGCACTCCTAGATGCCTCCGTCCAATTGGGGTTTAATCAAAACTTGTTTATGTCATTGGGATATGGGGGGGCAGTCCGAACATCCAAAAACAAACCCAATAACTACGATGGGGGCTGGGCATCCTTGTTCACTTGGGGCGCTGAAAACGCCGAGGTAAGCAGTACTTTCCATCTCACTTTGGGATTGCAAGCCTTAGTCACCAATAAAATGATTTGGAGTTTTGAGGCAGGGCCGTCACTTGGCTACTGCACCAGTATAAAATATACTCGAAAGGATAACCCAGGGCTTGGTTCCAACTATTATACAGACGAAATGGAATATAGAACTGTGCCAGGGGTCACGCTGAAGGCGGTGATGAGATTTGTTCTTTCGGATGCGGTTGGGTTGGATTTTGGCTTGGTCGGAAACATCAATACACGATATTCTTATGGGGCGCTGAAAATGGGCCTGAATATCGGGCAGCTTAAGTGAATTTGGGACAGTGGCAATTGATTCTGATTTGATGCCGCCTTTCTTTCGATGGCGTTTTCCTAAATGGTTAGTGTAATGAATAAAAGCTTCCTTGGAGAGGTCTTCAGGCAAGAAGACGTGGAAGGTAGGAACAATTTTTTTTCTGAAGGCAGGAAGAAATTTCACGCCTACATCCAGAGTTACCGGGAATTGTTACCGTTAATTAAAAAGCCCCAGCAATTGCTAGGGCTTTCTAATTTTTGTAGCGAGAGGGAGACTTGAACTCCCGACCTTGCGATTATGAATCGCACGCTCTAACCAGCTGAGCTACCTCGCCATTTTGCGGAAGCGGGCGCAAATATAGCGCAATTTGGATTTTTTTAGTTCCTCCAGGAAAAAGTTTTTGCAAATTCTACCGCTTCGCCACGGACTATCACTTGCCAAAGGCGAAACTGCCTAGTTTATTTAAGCCTCCGCAGCCCTGCCTTTGCTTGTTGGTGCAGTCCCGTCTTGTGGTCATCTGGGGAAATGTCAAGGCAGAGGTTAAAGGCCGTTTTGGCTTGTTGAGTACGCCCAAGCTCCTCAAAAATATGCCCTTTTTCCAATGCCGAGCGGCAGGCAAAATAATACGGGCTATTCCTGCCCATATCAATAGTTTTTTGGTAAAAAATCAATGCCTCCTCATGTTTGCCCAGCTTATGCGTGATACGCCCCATCCGGTAATTGTACTCCAATCGGTTTTTTTCAGAAAGGTAGTCGCTCGGTTTTTTGTCTTTCAAAGCTTCGTACGCTCGCTGGAATCGCCCCCCGTCAAAGAGTACCCTAGCTTTCAAGAGTTCGACTGCAGGCACATCGCCGGATTTTGCGTCAGCCAATGCACTTTTGTCGCTGCCGACTATGGTGTAACCGCTTGATTCACAGCGGTTCATGAATTTTCTGTATCCAACCGGGTCACTGTGAAGCAGGGAATACCAAGCTAGCTTTTGGTAGGCATCTTTGATGAAATTCCGGCCTTTGTAATTGTCCACATAGCGCTGTAGGTAAACATTGGCATCATCGTCCAGGCGCTGCAATTTGACCAGGCCGAGCATATAATCGAGGTAATAAAACGGGGAAAACTGCTTACCCGTTGGTTTTTTCATTAAGATATTGATGGCCT
>JAHEAS010000842.1:0-1480 GCA_024642645.1 Saprospirales bacterium
GCCATGCGCTGCATGATGCGCTTGTCGGTTGGATTTTGGTAGGGCACTGCGACCTGGTCTTTGAAAAAATGGTTGTCCTTCGACTTGGTAGCATGCAGAATGGAACGATGTGCCGTGGTAAATCGACGCGGGCTGTGGCCAACATTGGTGTTGTAAACCCAGGCGTATTCCTGCACATCGTAGGCATTTTCATCAAGGAATTTTACCCGGAGATAGGCATTCTGCTTCGGATAGTTCATCATGAAAAGGTTGCCGGACGGTTTGAGTACCCGCATACATTCCCTAGTCAATTCGATATACCAATCTACGTATTCGTTCCATTTAGTGACATAGGTTTTACCGTGGTAATTGATGCCCACGCCGTAGTCAGGGTCTCCGTACACCATGTCCAACGAGTTGTCAGGCAGCTCGGCGAGCACCTGCATCACGTCTTTTTGAAAAACTTTGTTCCTAAACTTTTCGAGGGTTTTCATTTACACAACTGCCTAAAAATCAATCAATTGAATTATAGTAAAACTGCAACCACTTTTTCACCCCGCTCCGTCATACGGCCGATTGGCTCCGCAAAATCAGCCAAGCCTTCCTGATTTAGCAGCTTCTTCACTGTATCCAAACTTTCATTTTTTACGGTAAAAAGCAAGCCGCCGTTCGTTTGTGGGTCAGGCAGCAAGGTAAAAGCTTCCAAAACATTTACGCCAGTTCCGAAGCTGATTTTCTCCCCAAAGCTGCTCCAGTTTCGAGTGGTTGCATCGGGAAAAATACGCTGACTAATATAGCCTTGAACGCCTTCTAGCACAGGTATTTTTTCGTAAAAAAGTTCGGCGCTCAGGTTGGAACCTTCTGCCATTTCAACGAGATGCCCAAGCAAGCCGAAGCCTGTCACATCAGTCATGGCTGTCACACCTGGCAGGCTGGCAAGTTGCTCCCCCACCCTGTTTAACTTGGTCATGCTTTCAATCATAACTACCTGGTGTTCATCACTCAACAACCCCCTTTTCTGAGCAGTTGACAGCACCCCAACGCCCAATGGTTTGGTCAAAAACAACCAGTCGCCATTCCCTGAAGTGTCGTTTTTTTTCAAAGATTTATGGCGCACCAGTCCGGTAACTGCCAGCCCAAAAATCGGCTCCGGTGAGTCAATGCTATGCCCGCCAGCCAAGGGAATGCCCGCTTCTCGGCAGATGCTGCGCCCGCCCTCAAGCACTTTAGTGGCCAGTTCTAACGGCAGTTTGTCAACCGGCCATCCCAGCACTGCAACGGCCATCAATGGTTTGCCACCCATTGCGTACACATCGCTGATGGAATTGGCGGCGGCAATTCGACCGAAGTCGTAGGCATCATCCACAATGGGCATGAAAAAATCTGTGGTACTGATGATGGCTTGGCCACTGCCAATATCCATCACGGCAGCATCGTCACGGCCTTCATTGCCTACAAGTAGGTTCGGAAAATTAGCCTTTTCACCCATTCCGCTGAGTAT
>JAHEAS010000842.1:1490-2276 GCA_024642645.1 Saprospirales bacterium
ATCTGGTCAAGTACTTTCGGGGCGATTTTGCATCCACAACCTGAGCCGTGGCTGTATTGGGTGAGTTTTATTTCTTCCATTTTTAGATAGTTATTGGATGATTGGGCATGGGGTATTTGGGAGGGCCGGAGTCTTAAAAGGCATGTCTATCGGCTAATGCGACCAATTGTTTAGCGATATCTGCAGCATCCATTTTCTCTACGTCCAATTTTACGGTTTGAGAAAAATTGCCTTGCCCGGTCGAGTGGGCATAGGTCTTATCGTAGTAGTTCAAGGCAATAGCGGTAGCATCCTCCACCCTGCCAGCTTCAAAAGCTTCGAGTGCGTCCTTCACGTTATTGCCCCCCATCCGTTTGGTGATTTTAAGAAGCGATTCGATGATTTCATCTTTCGGAAAAGTAGCGTAAACCACAGCCAAATGACGAATTCGCTCCTCAAATGGCACTTCCAAAACCACCAATGGTGCTGTCTTGTACTGCTCGAAAAAGCCCACCGGAATCGAAACCCTGCCAATGGTACGGCTCTCGTTTTCCACCCAGATACGTCGCAGATGGTCCATTTTTTCCAATTCGCCGAAGAGGTCGTTTTCAAATTGCTCAACCCTCGGCTGGGGTTCTTCTCCCAGTGCTCCAAAGGCTGAGCCTTTATGGTTGGCCAGTCCTTCTAGGTCAATTACTTGTTCGCCGAGACTGATGAGTTCTTTCAACACTTCCGTTTTGCCACTTCCAGTCTTGCCACCCAGAACCATAAATTTGCTTTTGCGAAGGGCAAAATGCTCCAGCACAT
>JAHEAS010000843.1 GCA_024642645.1 Saprospirales bacterium
TTTCAACCAAACCAATACTGGAACGATGTCAAATGGCTGCGACAATTTAATCATAGGTGCTGCCATTGGACTACATGGCTACCGCTTCAGGGCTGTGGCTAGTGGAAACGGTGTACCAACTGTTTACTCACAGGTGGCAACACTCGAACTTTGGGGGCCACTTCATGTGACGGAACAGCCACAAAGTATCTCCACTTGTTCCGGTGAAAACGCTGTCTTCACTGCGACCATATCGAACGACGGCATTGGCCCAATCAGTTACCAATGGCAAACCAGCTCGGATGGTGGCCTTAACTGGTCAAATGTCAGTGGGAACTCAAATATCAGTGGCAACACTTCCCCAACAATGACCATTGCCAACACCGCTGGATTGACCAACAA
This sequence comes from Saprospirales bacterium, assembly GCA_024642645.1. Lineage (GTDB taxonomy): Bacteria > Bacteroidota > Bacteroidia > Chitinophagales > Saprospiraceae > UBA6168. Next base: position 382 of record JAHEAS010000843.1, read on the forward strand.
ACAGTATCGTCTTCGGGCACAAATCTATGCTTGCAACGAAGTCTTAACACAGCCGGCACAACTCAACGTGGAAGGTCCTGTGGAAATCCTTGCAGTCATCAGCCCAGTGACGGTATGCCGTGGTGAGGATGCATGCTTTGAAGTTCAAGCCGCTCTGCTCGGCGACGGCCAACTTAGCTACCAATGGCAGGAGCGTCCATCTGGCAGTGCTACTTGGACGAATGTGGCCGGCGCTTCGGCCCCGATTTTCTGCTTATCAAACACCGAAGGCCGCAACGGCTACTGTTACCGGGCGTTGGTGCGCACGGCTAGCTGCTCGGCTGTCACTTCCGTGGAGGCTTGCCTCGTGGTGGAAGACAAAGCCTTTTTTGCGCAGCAACCACAAAACACAACGATTTGCGCTGGCGAAACTGCCACACTGACAGCAAGCGCAGCCATTGATACTGACTACGCTGGACAAGTAAGCTACCGCTGGCAAACATCTGCTGATGGCGGCCAGAGCTGGCAAGACCTCGACAACGACGGAAACTTTGCGGGCGCACAAGACGCTACGCTTACGATAACGGATGCCGCCGCTTTGGGCAACCTGCGCTACCGCTTGGGTGCCATGACGGGCATTTGCGAAGCAACCTACTCTGATGCCGCCACTGTGACAGTAGAAGGTCCGGTCATCATCAGCGAACAACCTGTGGGAATGACCGTTTGCCCCGGTTCTGGAGCCAGTTTTTCAGCTGCGACAAGTGTCCTAGGGGCTGGCAATCTTCAAATCCATTGGCAAACAAGTAGCAATGGCAATGTCTGGAACGACCTTGCCGATGGCGGCAACTACGCTGGTACTCAGACAGGCACGCTGACGGTACAAAACGCCGTGGCCAACCGCCTGTTCCGCATCAGCGCCTCAACGGGGCATTGCGCAGCAATCTTCTCTGAACCTGCCTCGCTGGCAGTGGATGCACCGATTTTGTTCAGCCTTCAGCCGGAGAGCGCAACGGTGTGCCCGGATGAGGCGGCATCGTTCTCCATCGCAGTGGGCGGAGGAAGCGGCGCATTGTCGCTGCAATGGCAGTCAAGCCCAACTGGTCAAATCTGGACGGACATTGCCGAAGGCAGCAATTTCACAGGAACCCAAACCTCGACGATGACCGTGGCCGATGCGGCTGGTCTGGACGGCACGCAGTTCCGATTGGTAGCTGCTTCGCAAAACTGCACGGCCTACTCGGCTTCGGCAGTATTGACGCTGGAGGACGATGCCGTCTGTAACCCAACACCAGCCTACAACGACTGCGTTTCGCTGGCCGTGAAAAAACTCGACGGCAACATCGGATGGAGCGTGTGGGTAATAACGGACAGCAGCTTTACGGAGACGCCCTACCAATTGCCGACAAGCGGAAAAGTCACCTTGGTGACGCCCGTCGGCTTCGTAATCCAGGGAGTGACGAGCTTCAACGGTGGCAAGTGGAAACCCGGCAAGGTGATTTTCAACCCAGCGCAAGACCCCGGCAAAATCTACTTCGAATACAACCTGACGCCCAACCAGAACTTCTTAGAACTGACGCCCAATTCCGAACGGCTTTTGTTCAGTTTCTCAGTGGTGGGCGGCTGCCCCGAGTCACTGTCGCTGATAGACAACATCGTGCCACCGGGCTTTTCCCAGAACCAGTTCACAGGGTTTGGTGCAGGCAACGGGCCGGATGTGCCCTTCCGCTTCTGCGGAAACGCACCACAAGATGCATGGGTGTGCCCTCCGACATCAAACATGATGGCCCCGACGGGCGGCAACGGCGTAGCCACTGGCCAGCAGCTTGACCTCGACCCAAGTGCCGTGCAGGAGGATTTTGGGAAAACGGAAAACGTGGAAACCAAGCCAGCCAGCTTCTTCGGCGTGGCACCGAAC
>JAHEAS010000844.1 GCA_024642645.1 Saprospirales bacterium
ACACACTGGGCATCGGTGAGGGTGAGCGAGCGGCCATTTCCGCCCACGGTCAGCGGGCCGCTGGCCAGCAATGTCTGTATCACTTCCAAGTCGGTGGTAGCCGCCGAAACAGCAGCGCCGGGCATTCCACCTGCTTCGCCCCAACGCGCTTGCGTGAAGGTTTCGATAGGCAGGCACTCGCCGGAGTAGGTCACTTCGCAAAGGCTGGGGTACTCGTTTCCGCAAGGGTCGGCGATGCTGAAATAGAAGGTACGGCCAAAGGTGAAATTGCCGTCGCCATCAGGGTCAGCACAGTCCCAGAGGTCGGTGTAGCTGTCGAGGGTGACGACCAGTTCGTTTCCGCTGCACACGTCGAAGTAGTTGCCTGCCACGAGCATTTCCTCGATTTTCTTACCAAAATCATAATCCGTCGGGCATGGCACGTCTTGGCTGCAGGCAAGGTTCGTGACATGGACCGATACTGGGCCGCCAGCACTTCCCACTGCATTGCCCGCAGGGCAAACGCCCAATGGCCCCTCGTTGTCGTTGATTTGGTAGGTGAAATTCCACAGGTGCGAATGGCCGCCGCAGTCGGTGTAGGTGTACGTGAACTTGCGCCAGCCGGAGCAGCCCTTGGCCGAAATGTTCTCGGTAGTGCTGGTCAGCACTGCCTTGATTTCCTGCCCGCAGTTGTCATAAATAGTGGGCGGTGCGGGCGGTTGGGCGTAAAGCACGCAGCCCACTACGTCCGTTACATCGGGGTAGGTGTAAAAATCGGCGCTGTACAGGAACTGGAAGGTTTTGCTCCAAACATGGGTATTGCCTTCGCAATCCTTGTAGGTAAAAGCGTATTTGCGGCTACCCTCGCAGCCGAAGGCATTCGGCGTACTGCTGATGACCGGGCCGATGGGCGTGAGCAGTTTTCCGCAGTTGTCATAGACCGTGGGCGGGGTGGGCGCATCTGCGCTGAGTGGGCATTCGGTGTTTACCACCTCGTTGGCTGGCACTGCAAAGTCCTGGTATTCAACATGGTAGGTGAATGACCAATCAGCGGTATTTCCTTCGCAATCGGTATAGCGGAAGGTGTAAAGCCGCTCTCCCTCGCAGCCGGGCTTTGCCGAAAGGCTGAACAAAACAGGCGTCAAAACCTCTCCACAATTGCTCAAAACTACGGGCGGCGTGGGCGCGGCGTCCGTTTTATCGGGGCAGTCCACGGTAGCGTTGCCATTGGGCGTGGTGATGGTGAACGGCTCCCGCTCCACGGTGGTGACGTGGCTCCACTGTGCCGTGTTTCCTTCGCAATCGGTGTAGGTAAACGTGAAAGTCCTCGTGCCCTCGCAAGTAATTGGATTAGGATTATTCAGGATAACGGGGCCAGTGGGCGTCAGTACTTCCCCGCAGTTGCTGGTGACAACTGGCGGCGTGGGTGCTACCACCAAGGCCGGACAAGCCACTTGCGAAGCTCCGTTTGGCGTGGTGATGGTAAACGGCTGCCGCTCCACGGTAGTGATATGGCTCCACTGCGACGAGTTGCCGGAACAATCGGTGAAGGTAAACGTGAAGGTCCTCGTGCCCTCGCAGGTGATGGTCGCTGGGTTGTTGGCGATGACGGGCCCAGTGGGTGTTATTGCGCCAGCACAAGCATCAATGACGACGGGCGGAGTGGGCGCCACTGCCAAGGCAGGGCAAGCCACTTGCGAAGCACCATTGGCTGGCACGGGCGGTGCGGTCACGTCCTGCACCACGATGGTGCGGGCGCAGGTGGCCGTGTTGCTGCAGGCGTCGGTGGCCGTCCAGGTGCGGGTGATGCTGAAAACACCGGGGCAGGGGCCTGGTGCGGTCACGTTGCTAAAGGTGACGGCGACGCTGGGACTGCACTGGTCGCTGGCCGTGGGTGGCGTGAAGACCGGGGCCGTCGGGCAGTTGATGGGCGTCGTTTGCGCAGCACAAACGATGGTGGGCGGGGTATGGTCTTCGATGCGGAACTGTCCGCCAATATTGGCGGAGTTGCCGCAACTGTTGGTGAAAGTGAAAAGAACTAAAATTTGCTTTCCGTTTCCGCAGAGGTTATTGATGACTGGCGTGTTGTGCGTGATGCTCACGATGGTGCCGGAGCCTGGGTTCACTTGCGCAAAGCCACCCGCCGCCAACCATGCATTGAACTGGGCAGTATTGCCGCTGCCATCACATTCCACTAGTTGGGAGGCGCCACCGTTGAAGGAGATGGTAGGGCAAGCACAGGACTCCACCGCTGCCAGGGAAAGCGTGGCCGTGCAAGTTGGTATGGCCGAAAAGG
>JAHEAS010000123.1 GCA_024642645.1 Saprospirales bacterium
CTCTTCCAGGTTCAGGTGGGAGTGGTGCCACGAGTGGTGAAGGGCATTGACCACCAGTGTTTTGATACCCGCCAATTTATGTTTTTCAACTTCGTCAATGGTTTTCATGTCGGTGAGGTAAGCAAAGTTGCCGATACGGAAGCCAAGCACGGGCAGGTTGCCGTGCATCACTTCGATGGGCTGGAAGTGAATGCCTGTCACCGTGAAGTCAAATTCCTTGGCAATTGGGATTGGCGCAATCATCGGTGCGCCTGGGTAAGGGTTTTTCTCAAAAATATAGGAGAAGCGCGCTCGAACCTCATCCAACACAGGCAAGGTGCCGTAAAGCGGCATGTGGTGGTCTTGCAGGAAATTGAAGGGGCGAACATCGTCGAGGCCGATGATATGGTCGTTATGCTCGTGGGTCAGCACCACGGCGTCGAGGTGTTTCACGCCCGCCCGCAGCATCTGTTGGCGGAAGTCAGGGCCGCAGTCAATGACAACGTTTCGGCCCTCGTGCGATACGAGCAGGGAAGTACGCAATCGCTGGTCACGTGTGTCCGTTGAGGTGCAGACTTCGCAGTCGCAACCAATGATGGGTACGCCTTGGGAGGTGCCGGTGCCGAGGAAGGTAAAGGTCAAAAAGTTTCGAGTTTTGAGTTTCGAGTTGGGCAAAGGTAAACTTGAAACGTGGAAAACGTGGAAGTGGATGCAGGTAGGAAAAAATGAAGGCGGCTTCTGAATTTTGTTTACATTTTAGTGAGAGTAAACGAAGCCGCCTGCATGTAAATAACGCCTATTTCTTTAAACCAATAGCAATACGTACAGGGGTTTCCGTTCGCTGCTTAGAACTTAAAATTTTCTTAAAAAAAAGTTGCGGGCTCGGCCAAACCTATTTTTCATCCTCCACAAAATACATCTCCACCTCTCCTTTACCCTTCGCTGCTACCTTTCCTCGTGGGATGCACTTGAATTTATCCCTGACCAAAAAGTAAGTCGCCTCCGAAATATTCACCCGTTCCGGCTCTCCGCTGGATTCCATGCGGGCGCCCATGTTCACGGTATCGCCCCAGATGTCGTAGGCGAATTTTTTTTGCCCAACCACGCCGGCCACCACTGGCCCTGTATGGATTCCGATGCGGCAAACGAAAACGGGCTTGCCTACCTCCCGCTGTTTTTCCCCAAATTTTTTCATAAAAACCTGCATCTCCAGCGCCGCCCGCACCATGTCCTCGGCGTGGGTGGTGGTCGGCTCCGGCAGTCCAGCGGCGCAGAAATACGCATCGCCGATGGTCTTGATTTTCTCGATGGCGTAGCACCCAATGATTTCATCGAATGCACGGAAACACTCATCCAACTCGGCTACCAATTCCTCCGCAGGTATCTTTTCGGAAATGGCCGTGAAGCCTTTGAAATCGGTGAAAAGCACGGTCACCGAATCATAGCGGCGGGCCTTGGCTTTGCCGTGCGCCTTCAGTTCCTCGGCAGTTTTGGCGGGGAGGATGTTGAGCAACAGGTCTTCCGAACGCTTTTTCTCTTTTCGGATGATTTTGTTCCGGTTGAAAAGGGTCAGCGCCAGCAACATCAGCAGCCCAGCACCACCAAGCAGCGAGTAGCGAAAGTTTCGTTCGCTCCTCAACTGGGCCTCCTGGAGCTTCAGTTCCTGTTGCTGTTTCTCGATTTCCTGTTGCTTCTTTTTATCAGTATAAACAGCCTCTCGACGCTGCTCGGCCACGAGTCGCTCCTCCGTGAAGGTCGAGTAGCGCAGCTCGTCGTACTGCTCCCGAAAACGGTATGCTTGCTCAAAATTGCCCAATTTGAAATGGATTCGGGCGAGGTCTTTCAGGGCGTTTTGTTGGTATTTTTTGTTGTTTATTTCCTTCGCAATGGCAAAGTAACGCTCTGAATAGACCAATGCCTCGGGGTAACGTTTTTGGCGTCGGCGCACGTCGGCTATACCATTGTACACTTCCATAATGCCAGCTTTTTCGCCCAGTTCTTCCCTGATTTTTAGAGAGCGTGCGAAGTAATCCTCCGTCTCTGCCCATGTCTTAAGTGCACGGGCATTGTCTCCTTTTTTATCGTAGAAACTCCCAAAGTTTTTGAGGACATAGCCGAGGTTATTGAATATTTCTGCTTGACCGCTTTTGTCGTCCAGTCGTTCTCGGATGGCCAGTGCTTCCCGGTAAATTTTGATGGCGTTTTCATACAGTTCCCGCACGCTGTCGGCCAAGATGTCATTATCCATCAGGTCTTCAGCATGGGTGTCGCTGAGGCTGGCGATGTTGGTGAGCACGCTTGCTTGTTGCCATTCATTTTCAAGGCCCTTGTGTAGGTTGAAGGCTTTTTGGTAGGCTTGCAGTGCCTCTGGGTAGCGGTCAGTTTCTGTTCTGATATTGCCGACGATGTTCCAGGCGTTGGCTACACCCTCGGCATCTTCCGCTGGATTGGCACCTTCTAGGTACCGGAAAATATTGTCAAGTGCCTCTGGGTAGTCTCCCATTATTTCTAGCACGTTGGCGATGTTATAGTAGCATCGAATAACTCGAGATGTGTCCTGCAATTCCTCCCGTACCTTCAGCGATTTCTGGTATCCATCCAATGCTCCAAGATAATCGCCCTTGTTTTCCTTCACGTTGGCGATGTTGTTGAGAAGGGAAGCGACGCCTTTTTTATCACCCAATTGTTGCCTAACAGCCATTGATTTTTGAAAAAAATCAATGGCCACGTCACTTTCACCGTGGATGTCGGCCACCACGCCCCGGTAGTTGAAGGCAGTGCCTTCACCTTTTTTGAAACCAAGTTTTTTTGAAAGTGCAAGTGCGGAATCTAGGTGGAGAATAGCGGTCTTTGGGTCGTCAAATTTTAGCTCCCAAGCTATATCGTTGAGCAAGTTGACCCGGTTGGTATCTGGCTTCGCTGTTTTTAGCAACCCCGTCAAACTGTCAGCAACCTGCGAGAACACAAGGGACGGCAGCAGCGCCAGGGCGATGTGAATGGGCCAGTTTTTCATGTGTTTTTTGAGGTTTCAGGTTTTTGGGTTTAGGGTGGAGCAGTCTCACCCTGAACCCAAAAACTAAAAACCTGTAATCAGTATTACTGCTTATTTTCTGGCAGCAATACCACACCACTTGCCACAAACTTAAGTTCTTCTTTGGGCTGGGTAATGGCATCGATTTCCGCTTTCGTTTTGCCTTCGTCCTCAGCATAGTGCTTGAGGTCTTCTATCGAGGTAGTCTCCCGGAAAGCATACCCATCCATCACGACCTCACGGCCAGCGATGTCTTTTGGGAGGAAAAAGCCATAATCTTTGAACTTGACGAAAACGTCACCTGCTTGGTCGTCATGTAGGTTGACCCAGCAGCCTTTAGTTTGGCAAACGGACTCGACTTTGCCCTTCACTTTCACCTGCACGGAGTCAACACCTTGCAGTTTTGTGACCATATCGGTCATTGAAACAGCGCCATCAGTGGTAATAGCCTCGCCGAAGGTTTGTGGCTGGCCGGTTTGCACAGTGGTATCTGCGGGCTGGTTGCCGCCGCATGCCCACAGGAACGTGGACAAGATGCTCAGGAATAAGAATTTTTTACCCATTGAAACTTAATTTTAGATGAAGAATAAATTTGGATCGGGGCAAAAATAACCATTCATTCTTAAAGCAACGACTTGAAGGCAAAACCCTCATGGGTGATTTTTTTCTCGTAAAAGATTTTTATCATAAAATAAGTGGGGCAGGGCTTTGCGTTTGAGTAACATCAAATCGCAAAACTAGCTTCCAGCTATTCGCCCCAACCGTTCAAATTTCCTTTTATTCGATTTCCTAACTTCGTTAACATCATCCGATGCAACACTGCTACTTGCTTGTAAATATTTTTTCTTTCAAAAGTAAAACCCGGAATAATGCGATATCTAATGCAATGTGCAGTGATGACAGGGTTCGCCCTCCTTTTTACAATCTCGGCTTCGGCTAATGTAGAAAGCCTAAAGTTGATGAGGTTTGATAAAGTTGATGGGGCCCCATCAACCCCTATCAACCCTCATCTACCCGAACTCGACGGTTGCGTAAACGGCAACTGTTCCGACGGCTATGGTACCTACCAGTACCCAAACGGCAACAAATACATGGGGGACTTCCAATATGGCAAACCCAATGGAAAGGGTATTCTCTATTGCGCCAATGGCAACAAGTATATCGGCCACTGGGAAGATAATTGGCAACAGGGCGAGGGCAAGTTCATTTACAATGAAGGCCACGAATACTTTGGGCAATTCCAACGGAGCCAGTTCCATGGCAAGGGGATTATGCACTATGCAAATGGCGATGTATATGACGGCGACTGGCAAGCCAACAAGCAAGATGGCCTTGGTACCTATGCCTTTCACACGGGCGATCGATATGAGGGTCGGTTTCGGGAGGGTAGGTTCAATGGAACAGGCACTATGTTTTATAAAAGTGGCGCTAGGTATGTGGGGCAATGGTCAGACAACCAAAAGCACGGCAACGGTATTTTTTATGACGAAAATGGCAGTGCAAACCCTGGCGAATGGGTGAATGGCAAAGCTCGTCGGCCTGCTGGCGAGGAACCTGTCGACCCTCCTTTAACTGAACCAGATGCTTCCTCAAAGACAACCGATAATTCCCCCGCCTTCGACCCACAAGTAAAGGTTTGGGCAGTGGTGGCAGGCGTGGCAAGCTATGAGCACATGCCTGCCCTTCGCTATACCGATGATGATGCCTACCAGTTTTATGCGTTCCTGAAAAGCCCTGAGGGTGGTGCCTTGCCCGACGAGCAGGTACGGGTATTGGTTGATGACAATGCCACCCGTGACAACCTCTTGGAAGCCATGCGGGCTATTTTTCTTCAGGCAGACGAAAACGACGTGGTCCTGTTTTACTTCTCGGGCCATGGCATCGAAGGTGCCTTCGTGCCAGTAGATTTCGATGGGTACAGCCACCGGCTGGAGCATACTGAAATCAGGCATATTTTGGAACAAAGCCATGCCCGGCAAAAACTGGTGCTTGGAGATGCTTGTCACTCCGGGTCGCTTATTGGTGGTGAATTTGTACCGGATATGCTGGCTGCGAAAGAGCCATCCGTCGGCGATATGCTGAACAAATACTACAAGGCTTTCGACAATTGTGAACGAGGCACGGCATTGTTCATGTCGTCGAAAGGGGCCGAGGTTTCACTCGAAGATTCAGGCCTTAGGTCAGGCATTTTTAGCCATTTTCTAATAAAGGGCTTGAAAGGCGAGGCGGATGCTGACCACGACAAAATTGTTTCGATACAAGAGCTTTTCGATTATGTGAACTTGAAAGTTAGCCGATACACGGCTGGGGCCCAAACGCCTGTTTTAACAGGAAAATATGATGGAAAGCTTCCAGTGGGTGTTGTTAGGTAAGCAAGCAGGGTAGGAGGTAAAAAGCCCAATTTGGTGCTTAATGATGGTGTGTCCTTGTCTCCACTATTGTTCTAAACATAAAGCCTCTTGTGTTTTTGAGTCATGAGAATTCTCAAAATTACACAAGAGGCTTTTTTATTCAGTGACACCCCAAAAATCAGGGTGATTCACGTTTCATACCCCGGAATTTCTTATCGGGGTTTTGAATTTATTTTACCGTATTGCGGCCAATGCTGTCATAATAGAAGCCCTTGTCCTGCATGGCCTCCACATCGTAAAGGTTACGGCCATCAAAAATCACGGGCTTTTTAAGCAACTGCTTCATCACCTCGTAACTTGGCGTGCGGAAAACGCTCCATTCTGTCACGATGGCCAGTGCATCGGCACCAATGAGTGCTTCGTACTGGTCGGCGGCCATGGTCACTTGACCATTGTATTCGGCTTTTACATTGTTCATGGCCTCTGGGTCAAAAGCTTTCACCGTAGCGCCAGCGGCAAGAAGGTCGTTGATCAGGTAAAGCGCTGGGGCTTCCCGGATATCATCTGTATTTGGTTTAAAGGCCAACCCCCAAAGCGCAATGGTTTTGCCTTTTAGGTCATTGTTGAAATACGCCTTAATTTTCTCGGTAAGCCGGTGCTTTTGCAAAGTGTTCACACCCATTACCGCATCCAAAATCTTGAAATTATAGCCGTTTTCTTCGGCAGTTTTTGCCAAAGCTTGAACGTCTTTTGGGAAACAAGACCCACCGTAGCCAACGCCGGGGAAGAGAAAGCGTTTGCCAATGCGACTGTCGCTGCCCATGCCTACTCGAACAGCGTCCACATTTGCGCCCAACTTTTCACAGAGGTTGGCTATCTCATTCATGAATGAAATACGGGTGGCGAGATAAGAATTGGCGGCGTATTTGGTCATTTCCGCAGAACGCTCGTCCATGAAGTAGATGGGATTGCCCTGGCGAACGAAAGGTTCGTACAGCTGCTTCATCACTTTGCGGGCCCTTTCTGATTCAGTGCCGATAACCACCCGGTCTGGCTTCATGAAATCTTCCACGGCAACGCCCTCCCGAAGAAATTCAGGGTTAGAAACCACATCGAAAAGGTCGGTGCTGAGGCCCTGTGCCAAGATAGCATGAACCTTCTCAGCTGTGCCGACTGGTACGGTGCTTTTATCAATGATTACTTTGTAGTCTTTGATGATTTTGGAGAGGTCCTTCGCAACGCCCAAGATGTATTTTAAGTCAGCAGACCCATCTTCACCCGGTGGGGTTGGAAGTGCAAGGAAGATAACTTCAGCATCTTTGATACCTGCAGCAAGGTCAGTGGTGAAAGTTAAACGGCCTTGCTTGGTATTGCGGTCGAAGATAACGTCCAGCCCAGGCTCATAAATGGGGATTTTCCCATTTTGCATTTGCGTGACTTTGTTTTCATCAATGTCTACACATATAACTGTGTTGCCAGTCTCAGCAAAACAAGTGCCTGTCACAAGGCCAACATATCCTGTTCCAACTACTGCGATATTCATTTTTTTTGGATTTTTTGAATGAAAAGTTGTTTGCGGCGCAAAATTACTGCTAACCAAGCTATGATTCAACATTCATCTATTGAAACTATCTGTAATGTTTTTTTAAAACGTTTTGGCGGATGAGGAAGCCAGCGAATTTTATTTCGTAGTTCAATTAGTAAAACACTTGGATTATTGCTAATTATTAGTTGGCAAACCATTTATTTTGGTATTAAACTTACTTTTGCCAAAAACAAATAGCATGAAATATCCTTTTTTGCTTTGTGTATGGATGGTGTTGATATTCTCTTGTGCTCCGGTCCCGCCCTTCCTAACAAAATCCGTTCCGGCTGCGCCCGACTATTCAAAAAGTTCTTCTTGGGCGGCACTACCCGACCGAACTGACCTTGCTGACCGAAGCCCTAACCCCGATTTCCCCGACCTCCAAGCCACTTCACAGGTAGATATTTTCTTTTTGCACCCCACGATTCTACTCAACTACAAGGTGAAGGACTGGAACGGCGATTTGGATGATGCCAAGCTGAATAAGGAGGTGGATGAATCCACCATACTGTACCAATCAAGTGCTTTCAATGGGTCGGGTAAGGTCTATGCGCCAAGGTACAGACAGGCGCACTACCGAAGTTTTTTTACAGAAGACAAAGCTTCTGCCAAGCAGGCGCTTGACCTTGCCTACGAAGACGTAAAGGCAGCTTTTGAGTTCTACTTAAAAAACTACAATCAAGGAAGGCCCATTATCATTGCCGCCCACAGCCAGGGTACGCTCCATGCACGGCGACTGATTAAGGAGTATTTCGATAATAAACCATTGCAGAACAAACTGGTGGTGGCCTATCTTGTCGGATGGCCCATCTTAAAAAACGAGTTCGCCAGTATTCCGCCTTGCGAAAATCCAGAACAGACGGGCTGTTTTTGCACTTGGCGGAGCTTCAAACACGGCTATACGCCAGAAAAAGCATTGATAGGAGACAGCATTGCTGTCACGAACCCCCTGTCGTGGCGGATGGACGGCTTGCCCGCCCCCAAATCCTTGAACGAAGGAATGATTGCCCGTAATTTCGAGAAGATACTGCCTCAGCGGGCCGATGCTCAAGAGCAAAATGGCGTGCTATGGGTGCACAAGCCTAAGTTTCCTGGCAGCTTTTTTTTTCGAAGGAAGAACTACCATATCGCTGATTATAACTTGTTCTATATCAACCTCCGAAAGAACGCCCAGCATCGGGTGGATTTGTTTTGGAAATGAGTTCCAATTCATAGGTCATTGACGAAAGACTCAATGATCACAAATGTTTCCAATGAAAAAGCCCTGGAGCGAACTCCAGGGCTTTTTTTACGAGTATCTTGGTTGCAAATGCAAGCAGATTACCAACGGTC
>JAHEAS010000845.1 GCA_024642645.1 Saprospirales bacterium
CACCAATATTAGGTTTTCAAGTAGATTTTTGAGGAGAAGTGGCCAGTTCCATACCTGCTCACGGTTAAAGATAACTTTCCGTCTTTTTAGGGGAATATTGGATTTTTCTCCCACCCACCTTATCATGGGGCTTAGCGGCTTTTGTGCTGAGACCTTCTTTTTTACCTGCCTAGGTTTACCTTCGTTTCTCTTTTCACCTTAAGATAGTAGAGAACACCTTTCGCACTTTGAGAAGCTAAAAATGAACATGGCTTGTTGATGTTGCCCTGTGAAATTTTGAAGAGATGATTCGGAAAAATCTGCTTACCCTATTGCTGACAGCTGTATTGCTGACTAATGGACATAGTCAACAAGTTTTTGAGATAAAGGGGCGGGGGCAAGAATGGCAGTTGAACGAACAACTGGAGGTGCTAGAGACCACCGTCGATTCGATTGACCTGGATGACGTGATTAGTCCTGTTTATACTAGCAAATTCCTTCCCTACGCCCAATTCATCAAGCCGTACCTGCCCAGTGCTTCTGCTGCGGAGCAACTGCTCAACCCCAAAAAAATCTATTGGTGGCGGATTAAACTTCAAAACCATTTCGGCAACCCAATTCTCCATTGGGTATTACACACAGGCCGCAGCAATTTCACAACCGTTTATAAAATGGACAGTACCGGGAAAGTGGACACGAGCTTCACCGGTTTTTTGACGCCCGCTGCTCGGAAAGACTTACAATTCGGCAACCGCCAAGATGAAAGGGTAACTTTTGACCTGCCTACCGACAGCGCTTTGACTTTGTACTGCAAGGTGAAAGTCATCAACAACAAGCCGCCTTTTATTCAAGCTAGGCTAACCCCAACAGATTTTTACCAAACCTGGGATTATGTCCTAAAAAGCAGGGGAGACTGGGCGTTCCTCGGGTTTTTGCTGTCCTACATCTTGCTCAACCTGTTGCTTTTCTTCTCCACCATCGACCGGGTATTCCTCTGGCATTCGCTGTTCCAAACAGGCATTTTTATCTACTTGATGGAGTTTTTCAACGTCATGCCCGACCTTCCATGGCTGCGCGACCACCCGCATTTGCTCCAGTACATCGTTTACACTGCGCTCTGCCTCATGGACGTGGCCTGTTTCCAGTTCATTCGGTATTATATGGTGATGAAAAAGTCAAAACCGGACTGGGACAGGCGGTTCAGAATGCTGGTCTGGTACAGGATAGCATTTGCAGCGTTGGTGATTACCATGTATGGCTTGACGATGAACGTGAAGCTGACCGACAACATTATGGCGCTTTCCATGGTGGCACAATATATCTGTGTTATTGTGCTGCTGGTTTGGATATTTGGAAGGTCCGATAGGCGGAGCTTTTTCCTGATTGGCGGCACAGCTTTTTTCGTGACAGGTGTGGTGATGAATGCCATTTACGTGGTAAAGGGTATTGGTTTACGATTTTCATTTACCCAAATTGGGGTCATCGGTGAGGTGGCGCTCTTCACGCTGGGACTTGGTTTTCGGATGACATTTTTGCATAAGGAAAAGCGCAAAGCATTGACATTCAAAAGTTTAGATGAGTTTAAGTCGAAATTTTACACCAATATCACCCATGAATTTCGCACGCCACTCACGGTCGTTTTGGGCATGACGGAGCAATTGGAAGCAGTTAAACTGCAAACCATTGGTAGCCAACAAGACAAGTTGTCACTCATTCGCCGCAATGGCGAACAACTGCTCCGCCTAATCAATCAACTGCTCGATTTGTCAAAGGCGCAATCTGGGAAACTGACCCTGAACATGCACCAAGCGGATGTCGCCGACTACCTGCGCTATCTCGTGGATTCGTTCAATTCTTTCGCCACCACAAAAGATATTCGGTTGCGTTTCCTCAGTGAAATTGACCACTTGAACATGGACTTTGATGCGGAAAGATTGCAGGATGTAATGACCAACCTGCTTTCCAATGCCATCAAGTTTACGCCGCCTGGTGGTGAAATAACGGTGATGCTTAGTCGAACACCAGGGAATTTTTTAACCATAAAAGTAAAAGACGATGGAGCTGGTATTTCTGCGGATGCATTGCCGCACATCTTCGACCGGTTTTTCACTGCAAAGGACACAGGCAATCCTGCTGGCGGCTCCGGTATCGGCCTGGCACTCACGAAAGAACTGGTGGAGATTATGTCCGGCACCATTGCTGCCGAAAGTGAAGTGAACGTTGGCTCCACATTCACCATCCGCCTGCCCATCACCAACCAAGCACAGCCTTCCGAAAGTCCCAGCATGCCCAATC
>JAHEAS010000124.1 GCA_024642645.1 Saprospirales bacterium
GAGGAGCATACTAACGTGTTCAAGGTGATGAACCCTGACATGCTTATTTGCAGAATGGAACCATTCGTGAACTTGGAGATGGAATTTACCATCACCAAAGGTCGTGGATATGTTCCAGCTGGTGAGAACCTTCCTAAGGATTCACCAATTGGTGTGATTCCTTTGGATGCGATTTACACGCCAATTAAAAACGTTGCCTACAAAATCGAAAATACCCGTGTAGGCCAACGTACTGACTACGAGCAATTGACAATGGAAGTGAAAACCGACGGTACCATCCACCCAGAAGATGCTATCAAAGAAGCTTCCCGTATCATGATTCATCACTTGATGCTCATCACGGATGAGTACATCAGCATTCCAGACGATTCTGGCCGTCGTGATGATGTGGTGGACGAGCACGTGCTGCACATGCGCAAGTTGCTCAAGACCAGCCTCGAAGATCTCGACCTTTCCGTTCGTGCCTACAACTGTTTAAAGGCAGCCAAAATCAACACATTGGCCGAGTTGGTACGCTACGACACACACGAGTTGCTGAAGTTTAGGAACTTCGGTAAAAAATCACTCGTGGAAATCGAGGAACTATTGCAAGACAAAAGTTTGACCTTCGGTATGGACTTGTCGAAGTACAAACTTGACGAAGAATAAAACGATTGCGGGTTGCGGATTTTCAAAAACAAAATTTCCACACCGAAGTCACCAATGCAATTACTGTCGAAGTTTGGGTTGTTTAAACTTAAGCCTCCGGTGTTGCGAAGATCACCAATTCATTAAAAACTTTAAGCCATGAGACACGGCAACAAGAACAAAAAGCTTGGTCGGACAATGGAACATCGTGCTGCCATGTACGCTAACCTTTCCAACTCGCTTATCGAGCACAAACGTATTCAGACTACCCTTCAGAAAGCTAAGGCGCTCCGCATGTTTTTTGAGCCATTGGTAACCAGGGCTAAAGATAACAGCACGCACAACCGTAGGATTGTGTTCGGCCACCTGCAAAACAAAGAAGCTTTGAAAGAGCTCTTTGGCCCAATTGCAGAGGCAGTAGGCGATCGTCCAGGCGGTTATGTACGTATCATTCGCACCGGCTATCGTCATGGTGACGCTGCTGACATGGCGATGATTGAATTGGTAGACTTCAATACTGACTACAACGGTCAAAGCAAAGTGGAAGAAAGCAAAGGCAAAAAGCGCCGAACCAGAAGGAGCGGTGGTACTAAACCTGCTGCTGGCACTGCGACTGCTGTTGCTGCTCCAGCAGTGGAGGCAGTAGCTGAAGTTGAAGAAGTTGTCGAAGAAACGGTTAACGATGTAGTGGAAGAGACAAATGACATCATCGAAGACGCACAAGTTGACGATACAGAAACTCCTGAAAAGGAGGCGGAATAATCAGAAATCTCATTTTCTGGTAAAAACAAACGGGCGTGGTTCATTTCGAACCCGCCCGTTTGCTTTTTAGGGAACAAGCCCAGTAATAAATAGTTGGTGGAACAATAGAACTATTCGTCAATGTATTCCATCTACCTCTAATGAGGTAACCACATAATATGGTTAGGATTATAATGGGTGTCGGAAATCTTGAAATTGCTTTTACCGACAATTTGAAAACCCATTCTCTGATAAAAAGTAATGGCCCGGTGATTCTCAGTCCAAGTGAAAAGCCAAATGCCAGCTTGGTTAGCTTGCTTCGAAATTTGCACATTAAGGTTGAACAATTGGTAGCCGAGCCGAAGGCCGTGAAAGGATTCGAGCAGGTATAGCCGTTCTAGTTTGGTGATATGCGGTTCAGGAATATTTTCCGAAGGGAAATCCAAAATGATTTTTGAATAGCCGACTAGGCGACCATTATGGTGCATCAGGTGAAATATGTTTTGTTCATCCGACAGCTCATTTTCTAAAGCTGATTCGGTGAATTTGCTAGCTATGTAATTTTCGATATCGACAGGGGATGCACTGTGTCCGTGTGACTCCAAAAAAGATTTCCGAGCAATTTCGGTGAGGAGTGGGATGTCGCTGGGCGAGGGTTTTGTAATGGTTACCATCAAGATGTATATTAAATTAGCGCCTCTTGTACCTGATTAATCCAATTCTAATTTTACCGGTATAACTAACTTTCCTGTAAGGGCCTGCCGTCTTGTTGTCAGGGTTTTCTGTTTGTCGGTGTGCTATTATGAGGAGGGTGGGTTGAGCATCATATAGCCCGAAAGGTGGCTGAATATGAGCCAACAAGAAAAGCTCCATACGAGAAAGTGTTTTGGGAAGGCATAAAGGTATAAATTGCTGAAAAATATGCTTCTTAAAATTACAAGCGGCAGCGTGATGCTCCGCCACACCGCCGCTTTTGATGCTATCCAAGTCCTGTCAATTCATTTTGTCCAATTCAATTTTGCGGGGATAATGGTTCGATGAGAATTCTGACATGTTTATTCTGACATTTAATCAGTACTAGGCACAATACGAATCACGGAAAGTCAACGACAGAGGTTTAGGAAAAACTCACAGTTTCTTAGCGTCCGAAAGGTTGCAACAGTCAGGTCAAGTCTTGACTATTACAGATTAAGACCTTCCAAGTTTTAAAACTTGGAAGGTCTAGTAAACAAACATCCAAATACTCGAATCAAACTCAAAATTCCACCACCGTCACCCCATCCCCACCTTCGTCGCTGGCCGGATGGTAGGACTGCTTCACCTCCCGGTATTCCCGGATTTTGTTCTTAACAGTTCTGCGCAAAACACCCGTTCCCCTGCCGTGAACGATTTGTAAGTTGTTGGCACTGGTCATCAGTGCCCGGTCCATGAACTCCTCCACACGGCGCAGGGCCTCATCGGGCGTCAGGCCACGGATATCCAGCTTGTTTTCAAAACTGGCGATTTGGTTAAGGGTGTCCACGGAGATGCTTTTTTGCTTTTGCACATTGAGTTCCTCACGGGCGTGTTCGAGGTCACGCAGCTTCACGGTGAGGCGCATCGGACCCATCTGCACGATGGCTTTCGATTTGTCGATGGCTTCGACCGTGCCACTGGAACCGCCGCTTTTCATGCGCACGAGGTCGCCAAGTTGTATATCGCCCGCCTTCGCTTTTTTGAATTGCGTCAGCGGTGCTTCGTTGTAAATCTGTTCCTCCAATTGAATGACTGCTTTTTCGGCCTCCTCCCTTTCCAGCCGTGCTTTTTCAGCCAAAACCTTGGCCATTTCGAGGTTCTGCTGTTCCCTGATATCACGCACCAGCTTCTCCATTTCCCGGTTGTCCTTCACCACCACTTGGAGGTTTTTCTCTTTGGCTTCCAGTTGAAATTTTTTGCGCCGGTATTCGAGGTCACGATGTAGTTCATCATAGCTTTTGATGAGCTTTTCGAGTTGCCTTTCCTTCAAGGTAATTTCCAGCAGCTTGTCCTCGGCCTCCTTTTTTTCCCGTTGCAGATTGATGAGCAAATCATCCACGGCGACCTCGTTCTTGCCCGTTCGTTGGCGTGCGTAGGTGAGTACTTTTTTACTCAGGCCGCTTTTCTGCGCTATCTCAAAAGCATAGCTACTGCCGGGCCTTCCCGCCTTGAACATATACGTCGGGGCAAGGTGCTCCTGGTCGAAAAGCATGGAACCGTTGATGATGCCAGGTGTTTTGAAGGCAAACATTTTCAGGTTGGAATAGTGCGTGGTGATGACGCCAAAAACCTTGCGTTCGTTGAGTTCTTTTAGGATTGCTTCTGCAATGGCGCCCCCCATCTTCGGGTCGGTGCCGGAGCCAAATTCGTCAATGAGGACAAGGGTTTTGCCATTGGCATGTTCTAAAAATTTGTGCATATAAACCAGTCGGCTGGAGTAAGTCGAAAGGTCGTCCTCCAGCGACTGTGAGTCCCCGATGTCGGCGAAGATGTTTTCGAAGGTGCCCATCTCGCTGATTTCGTCCATCGGCACCAGCATCCCAGACTGCATCATTAGTTGCAGTAGCCCGACGGATTTCATCAGGATGGACTTGCCCCCGGCGTTCGGGCCAGACAGCACAAGGATGCGATTCTCCCCATGCAGCTTTAGGTCGAACGGCACGGTTTCACGTCCGGTTTTCTTGTTCTTCAAATATAAAAGCGGGTGCTTGCCCATCTCCGTTCCAAACGATGGGCCTTGCGTCAGTTTGGGCATGTCGGCGTTCATGGCATTGGCCAAACGGGCTTTTGTCATGATGACGTCGTATTGTGTAATAAGCGAAAGGTACTGACGTATGGTTGGAGAATATGGCCTTAAGGTGTCGCTCAGGTCTTTCAAAATTCGCAAGATTTCCCGGCGCTCCTCCTGTTGCAGGTCGAAGATGTCGTTGTTGATTTCGATGACGGGTTCTGGTTCGATGAAGGCGGTACGGCCAGTGGCGCTCTCGTCGTGTATGATTCCCCGGATTTTGCGCTTGTGCTCTACTGGCACCGAGAGTACCCGACGATTGTTACGAAGGCTTTCCACATTGTCGGTAAGCCAGCCAGAGTTGCGGTAGTTGTTGATGAGGGTGCGGAAGACTTTGTCTAGTTCCCTTTGTTTGTTTCCTATTTCCCGGCGAATGGTTAGTAGGGTAGGGGAGGCGTCAGGCCGGATGTCGCCATTTTCATCGAAGACCTTGCCGATGGCTGCGTTCAGTTGTGGGTCAAAGTTGACGGGGCGGATGATGTCAAAGAGACTGGGATAGAGCTTTTGTCGGTCGGGCGTGAAGAAGCGGAAAATGCTGCCGATGATGACCAATACGGTGTTGATACGGACGAAGCCATCTTCGGAAAGTACGTAGCCTTCAATGTCCAGCATTTTCAAGTCTTCTGCCAAGTCTTCGTATTGCGAAAGCGGAAAATGGTCAGATTTAGAAATGGACAGCTTGTACTCCGAGACTTCCCGCAACCGCAATTCAATTTCATTAACATCTGTCATGAACGGCAGTCGGTGGATAGCTTGGCGGCCTAGCTCGCCTAAGCATTCTTTGTCCAGCAGGGCGATTATCTTGTCGAACTCCAGTTTTTCCAGGAGGTCTTTTGGCTCAAGGCGCATGTAATTTCAGGTTTCGTTGATACGGAATATAATGGCCGCCCTATTTATAGGGCGACCACAAAAATACGTGCATGGAAACAAATGGGTGCGCTCACAGTTCCCTGAGTTGCTTTATTTTTGAGAAACCTACAATTCGGAGATTACCAATTAGCATTTATTGGCGCCCTTCTTCCAGTCTTGTTGCTTAATATGGGAAAATCAGTTTGATATGAATCGGAAACCGATGGTCGAGGGAAGGACGGTTAGCAATTCAGATGTTACAGGAAGAAATTACTGCCTAGTTGCAAGGTAAAGAGAATATTTCTACCAGTAAATTAAGAGGTATTGTGGACAAATGTGTGGCCTCGGTATCACGAAGACTTAGCAATTTTGAGTGGTATTCGTGCCAATGGAATCATATTCCTTGGTTTAAATTTTGAAAGGAATAAGGTTAGGGGGAAACTAAAACTAAAAGAAATCTTATTGTTTTTTATAAATTTTTATAAATCGGTGAATTGCCGAATTATCTTTGTCTGCTCCCCTTTTGGATTCACTATGTACAGCTGTTGAGAGATTTTTGAACGCTGGTGATTGGCATCCCAATCCATATTTCCAAAATTGCTTCATTTTGTTGTTAAGGTCTGGCCAGTTTTTAAAGCAAGCCATCAGCAGAATAATTGATTAGGATGCTATTTTTTGGAAAAATAATTAAGTACTGGATTTAGAATCCAAGGATATTTAAAATATTGATAATCAACATTTTAGCATGGCAACGCCATGGTAGTAATTCATCAAAAATCATCTTAAATGAAACAACTAAGTAAAACAAAATTTGAATTTGGCATCATTGGCTTATTGATAATGATGAGTATCGGCTCTACCAGCCTTTTTGCTCAAACCATGACCTTTGATACCGGCCCAACTGAACCAGGTTTTACCTTAAGCGGTTGGAGCTGGGATTCCCCAAGTCAAAGACTTTATCCTTCGGCACCGAATGTCAATGAATTTACACAAATCACGAAGAATTCCGGAACTTGGAACGTGGTTAGTTTCCAAACATGGCCATTCGGCGGTGGCGGCGGAACTTGGGAAGCAACGGATAACCTTGGACACTCATTTCAATTCAATCCCAATGCTTTGCCCGGTGGGCATGTGACATCGTTGAATTGGACTTGTATCAGTTGGTTAAAAATAAAACTGATTGAGGTAGGGACTGGAGGGACGAATCAATCCTTCGATTTTGACAATGTGGTGTACACGACGGCGCCTCCACCAGTGTTTCTTAACTGTCCTGTGAACATGGCGACTAGTGCTTGCCAGACGCAGGCGGCTGTCAATTCGGCATTCACAGCATGGCTGAACACTGCCAACGCCATTGGAGGCTGTGGCGGCGTATTGACCAACAACAACACGGGAGCGCCATCTCTTTGCGGTGGTTCCACCACGGTGACTTTCACGTACACACATAGTGCCGGGGCAACAACCTGCCAATCAACATTCACTGTGCCCAATCCATCATCTCCCCCTGTCCTGACCTGCCCAACTAACTTGGTAAGGCCCGGCTGCTCAACCAGGTCGCAGGACAGTATCGCTTTGCAGAATTGGGTTAATACAGCCAGTTTCAGTGGAGGATGTAATGGTGTTATAAACTATAACGGGTTTAATGGCTCGCCACCCGATAGATGCGGCGGCACAAAGACACTTAACCTTACCTATACCACTAGTTGCACAGCACCATTGACTTGTTCAGCTACATTCACGATACCTCCTCCTCCTCCCGTTTTGCTAACCTGCCCAACTAATACTACTGTGCAAGGAAATGTGGCACAGGCAATCATAGATGCACAATTTGCTACATGGCTTGCAACGGCATCTGCTTCTGGCGGCTGCAATGGTGTCTTGACAAACAATAACACGGGAGCACCAAATACTACAGGCGGTTCGACGACTGTTACTTTTACCTACACAAGTTCATGTGCTCCATTAATTACTACTTGCCAGGCAACATTCACTGTTACATCCGACACCACACCACCAGTGTTCACATTCTGTCCAACAGGAAGTGACCTCGGCTGTAACCCGACAGGAATACCTGGACCAGGAGCGGCCACGGCCACGGATGAATGTGGACCTCCAACCATTACTTCAGCACTTGGCCCGATTAGTTCTAACGGCTGTTTTCGGTCGCAGACCCGCACTTACACAGCGACAGATTGCGCAAGCAATACGGCAACTTGTACACAGGTATTTACGTGGACTTTTGACGTAACCCCGCCTGCTTTCATCTTTTGCCCGCCTGGCAGTGACCTTGGTTGCAATCCGACGGGTATTCCCAGCCCGGGAGCAGCCACAGCCACGGATGCCTGCGGCGCACCGACCATAACATCGTCGCTTGGCTCGATTACGTCAAATGGTTGCCTGCGCTCACAGACCCGCACCTACACAGCGACGGACGGCTGTGGCAACCTTACATCCTGTACGCAAGTTTTTACTTGGGCATTTGACGTGACGCCACCGGTGTTCACGTTCTGTCCGATGGGCTTAGACCTCGGCTGCAATCCGATGGGTGTTCCCGGCCCGGGCGCAGCCACGGCCACGGATGCCTGCGGCGCACCGACCATCACCTCTGCGCTTGGAGGGATATCTTCCAATGGCTGTCAGCGTTCGCAGACCCGCACTTACACGGCCACGGACGGCTGCGGCAATATTGGGACTTGCACACAAGTGTTCAATTGGACAATTGACCCGCCTGTAGTTTTGACCTGTCCGGTGAATACCACGGTATCCTCTTGTCAGACACAGTCGCAAATCTTAGCTGCCTTCAATGCGTGGTTAGCGACGGCAACATTTACAGGTGGATGTAATGGCGTACTGACTAATAACAATCAAGGTCCACCTTCTATCTGTGGCGGTAGCACTACCGTGACCTTTACTTTGACTAGTGCTTGCCAGATGCCAATTACCTGTACAGCCACGTTCACGGTAACGGCACCTCCAACGGTTGTGCTGACCTGCCCAGTGAATACGACGGTAGCTTCCTGCCAAACGCAGGCAGCGGTCAACGCCCAATTTGCGGCATGGCTTGCAACGGCTTCCGCTTCCGGCGGCTGCAACGGTGTACTGACGAACAACAACCAGGGCGCTCCATCCAACTGCGGTGGTTCGACAACGGTTACTTTCACCTACACTAGCAGCTGCGCACCGTTTGTGACGACCTGTACGGCCACGTTCACGGTGACTGCACCTCCAACGGTTGTGCTGACCTGCCCAGTGAACA
>JAHEAS010000846.1 GCA_024642645.1 Saprospirales bacterium
AGCATATTGCCGAGGCTTATTTTTTCGGAGCGGAGAGAGAGGGATTCGAACCCCCGGTACCTTTCAGTACAACGGTTTTCAAGACCGCCGCATTAAACCGCTCTGCCATCTCTCCGCCGCAAAGGTAAATTCTTTGCGGAAATCGCAAACAGTCAGAAAATTTTTATTCAAACTTTTGGACGTGCGAGATGGCTCCAAACGGCGGATTCCATTGGGTTTTACAGGCTTTTTATGTGTGATTTATTTGCGAAAAATTTGTTCGTTTGCAAGAATCTGCTGGCGCAAACCTGCTATATCGGCCCAAATTGCACCTTCATTTTTACGCAAAAAATCGGCTCGATTGGCTTGTTGACCAAGTTCCCAGGTTTTCAACCACCACTCCGCCAGCAGCCCCAAGGGGATAAAAGCGAGTAAATAAGTCCATTGCACCCAGTCGCCAAGGTCAAAATAACCCGCCAATTTGCCTACCAGCCAAGTTTGCCCCCAAATGAATAGTGGGTACAACACCACACCAGCTGTGAACTTGTAGGTGGGCACCCAATGGTAGTCGCCATTCAAGGCGGTTGTGATTTTTTTTGTGAAAAAGCAGGGCAAAATATGCGACAGCCAACCTGCCACGAACAGCGGCAATGATGCGGCGAGCCAAATGGTGTTCTGGCTGCTTTGTTGTTTTGAAATGTGCAAATCACTGATTTTCAACAACTTAATCCTTTCAAAATAAGCAAAGATGCTGGCGGAGAACGTATCGTAAGCTGACGGCGCTTCGGCCTTCCATTGCCGAAGGCGACCCAAAACAGCTTGCGTGCGGCGCAAATGCCCCGCTGGGGGCAAAGGCGCTTCGGTTTGCAAAATGGTCTCTAGGTGATGCAGCAACCCATCCTGTTGGCCGTCCTCACAGTCAATGATTTGGGCACCGATATGCTCACCGATGGCCTCCGAAAGGCAGTAAACGGCGTTGACGGGGTCGGTATCATAATCTTCCCGGAAATCGGCAACCCGTATCGGCTCACCGAATACCGTCAACAATTCGCTGCGAAACTTCGTCGGGTCGGAGTAATTCAACCCAACGGGGAGGATGGTCAGCCCAAGTTGCCAGTTATTTGCCACTTCAGCGGCGAAGGCGATGCGTGCCGTGCCGGTCTTTATTTTGCGGAGCCGCCGCTCCACGAAACTGCTTCCCTCCGGCGCAACGTAGAGGCAGCCGCTACTGTTGAGGAACTCCGTGGCATGCCGAAAGCTGGCGGCATTGTTCAGGGGCTTGCCGCCGGTATCTTGGTAGCGTTCAATCGGGATGCAGTACAACCTGTTGAGCAGCCAACTCGCCACAGGGTTTTGAAAAAGGCTGGCATTCGCCAAAAACTTGATTTCGGCATTCACCCAAATAGCCACGTTGAGGGGGTCGAGCAAGGTGCTGGGGTGGTTGCTGACGAGGATGCAGGGGTTGCGGCTGCGGTGATGACGCTCGCCCGTGACGGTAATTTTGGCGTAGTACACCCAGGTACATAGCCGGATGAAGTACTTGAAAAAGTAGTAAAGGACGTAGAGGATTGGATTCACTGATGTTTAAGTAAAGAGAAGAAAGGACAAAGTCAAAAGTGGAAGAATGGAAGTTTTTTTACGTTCTCCTTTTAACTTTTGCCTTTAAAAAGCGGCAATATCGTTAACCAATCGGAGAATTTGGAAAAATCGTTGAAGCAGTTCGCTTGCATCCGTTTCATCCAGCAAACCCACCATTTCATCGAAAGCCACAAAACACTTCCCAAACACTCGGCGTTACCATTTTGATTTTTCATAAAACCAATATTTTTACCGCAAAAAAAATAAGCAATGAAAGGCAAATCCATCCTACGTTTCATCTTCTGGGCAACGCTCCTCGTGGGCGGTTTCTTCATCGGCACAGCCTGGAAAGCGAACTTCAATCAACAGATAGCACCCCAAATGAGCGCCGATGACGGGAACCCTCACAACGTTAGCGAGCCAGCCCAAGGCAAAGCAACCATCATGCCCCCCGGCCTAAACGAGGGCGAAAAAGCCACCATCCGGCTTTTCGAGAATTCTGCACCCTCGGTGGCCTACATCACCACTTCGCAAATCCGGCAGGACTATTGGACCCGCAACGTCATGGAAATACCGCAGGGCAGCGGCTCCGGTTTCGTTTGGGACAAAGACGGCCACGTCATCACCAACTACCATGTGATACAAGGCGCTGACAAGGCACAAGTGACCCTTGCTGACCGAAGTACTTGGGATGCCACGCTGGTGGGCGCCGCC
>JAHEAS010000847.1 GCA_024642645.1 Saprospirales bacterium
TTTCCCAGTCGAAATGCCGGAACTGATGCGGGCGCTGAACGGCATCGTGGCTTCCAAAAAATTCGAACCGTTCGACAAAACACGGGGCAGTTCGAGCCTGCTGACGGTGGCCGTGCAGAGCTTCAGCTACAAGCAGGGCCTGCCCGAGGACAATACCGGACACGGCGGCGGCTTCATCTTCGACTGCCGCTCCATCCACAATCCCGGCCTCTACGAGCCGTACAAAAAACTCACCGGGCGGGACGAGCCCGTCATCAATTTCCTCCAACTGCACTCGAATATGGAGGAGTTCCTGAACCAGATTTACCTATTGGTTGACCCGGCCATCGAAAATTATATCGAGCGGAGTTTTACCAACCTCGCTATCAATTTCGGCTGCACGGGCGGCCAGCACCGCTCGGTGTATGCGGCCGACCAATTGACGAAGCATATCCAAGAAAAGTACGGGGTGCGGGTGGAGGTACACCACCGGGAGCAGGAGCGGAAGGGGTGGAAGAATTGATGTTTGATTTTTGATGGATGGGGTTTTTGATGTTTTTTTGATTGACAATTGACGATTACATGAATTACGATTGTTGATGGGATGGGGGATAGATAGGATTTTTGAATTTAGACAACACAACTATGGAAAAGAAGAAAACTACTGCACAAGAGGTGGAGGCCCGTCTCATTGAATTTGCTTCCAGAATTATTGATGTAGTGGAGGCACTTCCAAAAACGCCAGCAGCTAAGCATTTGGGTGGGCAACTACTTCGCTCTGGCACTTCGCCAGCCTTGAATTATGGCGAAGCGCAGGCTGCTGAATCGAGGGAAGACTTTTTGCACAAGATGAAAATCTGTCTGAAAGAACTTCGAGAGACCCTGATTTGTCTGAAATTAATCACCAAACGGACTTGGTTTCCGGCTGGTAAATTGGAGCCATTGCTCGCAGAAAATAATGAGCTTGTCGCCATGTTCGTAGCCAGCACCAAAACGGCGAGCGGAAATTCCCAATCCATAAAACATTAACAATTCGAAATATCTTCCATTCCCATCAACAATCGTAATTCATGTAATTATTAATCGTCAATAAAAACCAGCCCGTCTCATATCTCAGAAACTCTCCACGCCACCACGCATTTATCCTTAAACGCCCCGCCCATTTCTGTGCAGTCTTCATTGATTTCCGTCACAGATGCTGGGAAATTGAACGGTGCTTTGAAAAAATTCAGTGGTCGCCAGCCGCCCGTGAGGATGTCGGTATTTTCTTCTTCTTCATGAAAATGGGTGGTGGCAAGGTAGGTGATGCCGCTGCGTCGGATATTGGCAAGGGCAGCCTGCACGTCGGCGAAACTGAGGTGTACGAGGCAGTCCCGGCAGAAAAGCAGGTCGCAAGCGGGAAGGTCATCGGAGAGCAGGTTGAGGTGCAGGAAGCGGCGCTGGTCGTTGCCGAACTGGGCTTGGTTGCGCTCCACCAGGGCGGACACGATGTCGCCGCCTGTGTAGCGGATGTCCGTGAGGTCGAGGTGCTGCATCCAGTTGAAGTCGCCACAAGGGAGGTCGAGCAGGGAGCGGACACCTAGTTTGCGTAGCAAGCCCGGCAACTCGGCCCGCAGCGTGGCGGTTTGCTCCAGCGTGGAGCCTTCGCCGGAGACGGACTCGGTGGTGACGACGTTCCAGGCGCTGCTGTCGTGTATTTGCTGGAAGACGTTGGCGACGGGCTTACCCTCGTGGGGGTAGTGGGTGGCGTAGTGATAGAGTTTTGCCCTAGACATTTTGCCGCTTTTTATTATCAAATATGCAGCGCCCTATCCCCCGTAGCAGCCAGCGCCGCCTCTTTAATCGCCTCTGCATACGTCGGGTGTGCATGGCTCATGCGGGCGCAGTCTTCGGCGGAGGCACGGAACTCCATCAGCGTCACGGCATCTGCAATCAGGTCAGCCGCACGAGCGCCGACGATGTGCATGCCGAGTATTTCGTCCGTTTCTTTGTGGGCGAGCATTTTCACCATGCCCTCCGTATCGGTGCTGGCACGGGCACGTCCAAGGGCCTTCATCGGGAATTTACCGACTTTGTAGGACACGCCTGCCTCTTTGAGTTGTTCCTCCGTTTGGCCCACGCTGGCCACTTCCGGCCAGGTGTAAACCACGCCGGGGATGAGGTTATAGTCCACGTGCGGCTGCTGCCCAGCGATGGTTTCTGCCACGAAGACGCCTTCTTCCTCGGCCTTGTGGGCGAGCATGGCGCCCTGCACCACGTCGCCGATGGCGTAGATGCCTGGCACGTTGGT
>JAHEAS010000848.1 GCA_024642645.1 Saprospirales bacterium
ATGGTATTGGCGGCGGAGCGGGTGCAGATTTCTCCGGTGTCCGACAGTATTTTTATTTGCACCCCCGGCACTGGTGGCCCGACCTTCCCCGGGCGCACATCGTTGCGGGGAGTTAAGGCCACAATGGCCGTGTTCTCCGTCATACCATAAGCCTCCTGAATCACTATGCCCAGCCGCTCGTACCAGCGCAGTAGGCTCACAGGCATCGGCGCTGCGCCCACCACAAAGACCTGAACCTTATCGAGGCCAAGCGCCTTCCTGATTTTGGTGCGCACCATATTGTTTATCACGGGTATTTTCAGCAGGAAATCCAGACGGCTTTGTGGCATTTTGGATAAAATACCCTGTTGGAACTTCATGTAAATCCTCGGCACGCCCCCGAAATGCGTGGGGCGGGTAGCCACGAGGTTTTTGGCAAATGTATCCAGCCGCTCCGCAAAAAAGACGGTGGCGCCGACGGCATAAATGACATTGACCAGCACCCCCCGTTCGGCCACATGGCAAAGCGGCAGGTAGGAAATGACCTGTGGGTCGGGCACGTCGAGGCGCAGGTGCTGCCGGGAATTGTAGAGCATGGCGGCCATGTTTCCGAAGGTAATCATCACGCCCTTGGGGTTGCCCGTGGTGCCGGAGGTGTAGATGACGGTCATCAGGTCGCTTGGCTTCGGGACGGGCGAGGTGGAGAGCGGCGGCTGGCTGTCCATGATGTCCGCCCATTGGGTGTGGTCGGGGTCTGGGTTGTAATTGGGAAAGGAGATGCACTTTACCCCGGCTGGCACGCCCGGTTTCATGCTCTCCCAATCGTCGAGCTTGCCGACCAGCAGCACTTGGCAGCCGCTGTGCTGCATCACGAAATGGAGCTGCTCGGCGGTGAGCGTGGGGAAAAATGGCACGGACACATGCCCCGCTAACATGATAGCTACATCGGAAATGAACCACTCGGCGCAGTTCTTCGACACCAGCCCGATGTGGCTGTGCGGCGGCAGGTTCAGCGAAAGCAGGTAGCTGGCCAGCCGCCGGGCTTGCTGCCCGGCCTCCTGCCAGGTGTGGTCCTGCCATTCATCGCCAAAGGGCTGCTTGAGGAAGACCTTGTCGGGGGTGTTTTTTTCCCAGTGGTAAAAATGTTCGATTAGCGTGGTATCGGCGGTAAGTTTCATGTTGAAAAAAGTTTTGGGCAAGGTAATAAGGCGGGATGGGATGCGCCAAGTTTTCTGACAAGGTTAGGCATTTAACAGCGCTTGAACCTCCGTGCGTAACAACGGCAAGTGCTTCACCACAATTTCCCAAACCAAAATCATGTCCACTTCGTCATAGCCGTGAATGAGTTTATTGCGGGTATCCACGATTTTACGGGAATTGGTAATGGGTAAGCCCTTATCAAGTTTGAGCGCCTCGTTCATGGCTTCGCCAATGATTTCCAATTTTCGCTCAACCGCAGCACGCAACATGGCAGAAAGCTGAAATTGTTTGAAGTCCTTTTTATCACCGACAAATTCTTCAATTTCCGTGGTTGCCTTTATTATGTCAACAAGGTATTTTTTTAGCTCGTCACTCATAAATAGGCATTTTCGTTTGGTTGATTGATTTTATCAAATAGGGGTTAGTCAGCGTATTTTCCACTACTATGTCCACTTTTCGTTGAAGCAATCGTTCCAGCGTATCTTCCAATGACCAGTAATTTTCAGCGTATTCTCCAAAGGGAACTTTCTTGAAGGTGACCAAGAAGTCCACGTCGCTTTGTTCATTAAATCGGCCTGAAGTTGCCGACCCGAATAGGTATGCCTTTTTAACCTTGTGCGTTTTCAATATACGCTCAATTTCCAGTATGTTCTCCTTGATAATTGCTTGCATCTCGGCATATTTAAAATTCAAAATTAGGACAAATTTACGAGCTTTTTAGTTCAAGTATTAGGAGCTGATTGGCCAAACGGCTGCTTGAGGAAGACCTTGTCGGGGGTGTTTTTTTCCCATTGGTAAAATGTTCGATTAGCGTGGTATCGGCGGTAAGTTTCATGTTGTTCAAAGTTTTGGGCAAGGTAGGGAGGTAAGCGGAAATGACCAAGGCCAGGGAGGATTGCCTTTGCCTCTGTCGTTCTGACCGACATAAAATCAAGTTCAATCAGCCGCTAAATTCCACGCAGTTTTTTATACCGAATTCGTAGCATTTTGCCACTTATTTCAAAACATTGTTAGAAAATTTCCATCTTAATTTTGGTGGATAAATTCTTTTTGTTATGTTTGCCGTACAGCGTTGGTAAATGGACGGAT
>JAHEAS010000849.1 GCA_024642645.1 Saprospirales bacterium
ACTTGCCACCACATTCTCGATGCCAGCCTGGTGCAGCGAAATTACATCGGTATAACCCTCTACGAGGATGCATTCGTCGGCCTTCCGAATGGCAGTTTTTGCGAAGAAAGCGCCGTAGAGATTCTTGTTTTTGACGTAAATCTCAGTCTCCGGAGAGTTGATATACTTGGGCGCCTTGACGTCTTTTTCCATGATTCGCCCGGCGAAGGCAATGGGCTTGCCGCTCAGGTTGTGGATGGTGAACATCACCCGGTTGCGGAAAAAATCACGGTCGTATTGCGAAGCAAGGCCCAGTTTTTTCAAAAATTCAAGCTTATAGCCCGTCTGGGTGGCTTTTTTAACAAAAGCATCCTGTTCGTTGGGGGCATAGCCCAGCCCGAACTTGCGGATGGTCTCCTCCCGAAAGCCTCGCCCCTTGAAGTAGCTCAATCCAACGCTTTTGCCCATGTCCGTTTCAAAAAGCTGGTCTTGGTAAAATTGGCGGGCGTAATCATTGAGGATGTAAAGACTCTCTTCGGCCTGCTGTTGAGCGACTGCTTCTGGCGTCAATTTCACTTCCTCTACCTCAATGCGGTACTTGCGGGCGAGGTAGCGCAGTGCATCGGGGTAGGTGAGGTGCTCATGCTCCATCACGAATTTGGCGGGGTCGCCCCCCTTGCCACAACCGAAGCACTTGAAGATATTTTTGGCTGGAGAGACCGTGAATGACGGGGTTTTTTCGTTGTGAAATGGGCATAGGCCAATCATGTTCACGCCCCGTCTTCGCAGGTTGACATAATCCTGAATGACTTCCTCGATTTTAGCAGTTTCGAGGATTTCTTGCACTGTTTTCTGCGGAATCAATAGAATAATTGTTTGTTCTTGAAAGATTTTTCAGCTCAAAACAAATGCTAGACAACTTCATCGCCCAACAATGCGTTATTTTGGTAGCATTTTTAGAAACATCGTGGCGCCAACAAAAGTAGCTTATTTTTAAAAATTGAATAGTAAGCAATATAGCTCACGGTGCTTTCAGTGGTCAAGACGTTTTTACTTTATTATGTCAACCACACGAACGAGGACTTACCAACTGAGAATCAATCTTTTATAGTTGCTGAAGAAATATTTTTTTCGAAAGTTGTGCTTTCGGTGTGTGAAGTTTTTGGGGTTTGTTCATCTATAGGTTGTCTTTAACGATGAACAAACTTGAAAGAAAAAAGGCATCGCAAGGCGAAAAAACAAAAACTGATGAGAAGGCTTAAAAACGAATTTTCTCCTACCTACAAAGGGCAAATTCCTTTTCTACTACACAACAAAATTTTACCAAAAGATATAATTGGGTGTTCTCATAGTGTGTGGGCTGCCCCGCTACCTTGTGTGGTTGGGGCAGTTTTTTCACCATTTTTCAAGTGAAAAGCTCCTTGGATTTTTGAGGCGAGTTAAAAGTAGCCCGCAGTCAATTTGAAAAGAAACAGTTTGATTGAAATCAATGGCTTAACGAGTCATGTAGTCAAAGTTAACCGAGGCTCCCAACTCGAAGCTCAAAACGCATGACTCGCCCCTTTTGGGCAGGCCAAAAAAATATTGGGTGTTCTCATAGTGTGTGGGACCAGCCCGAAACCCTTCGGGGCGTAGGGCTGGTTTTTTCTTGATTATTGAATTCTTTGATTGTTAAATTGTCGTCGTTGCACAAGCAGCAATCCAACAATGTAACAATGCAACAATTCTGATTGAAAAGTCTAAATAGTGGGTGTTCTAATAGTGTGTGGGACTACCCTGAAACCTTCGGGCGGTAGGGGTAGTTTTCTTTCCTTTCTTGGTTCACCTTTGAAAATATAGGTTTGGTCGCTGAATGATAGTTACAGCGATCACTCCAACAAAAAGCCCCGGCCATGCACATGACCGGGGCTTTTTTGGTTTGGAAAATGGTCAGACGGCTACGCCATAATCCCGCAGGGCGCTATTCAATGACACTTTCTTATCAGTGCTTTCAGTGCGCTGACCGATGATGAGTGCGCAGGAAACACCATAATCCCCAGCTGGGAACTGCCGGGAATATGTACCAGGAATCACCACCGAACGAGCAGGTACTCTACCTTTGTGAGTGACTGGCGTAGGGCCAGTTACATCAATTATATGTGTTGATTGCGTGAGTACAACATTGGCGCCCAGCACCGATTCCCGCTCAATCCTAACGCCTTCTACCACAATGCAACGAGAGCCAATAAAGCATTCATCTTCGATAATGGTAGGTGCAGCCTGTGGTGGTTCCAGCACGCCGCCGATGC
>JAHEAS010000125.1 GCA_024642645.1 Saprospirales bacterium
ACTTTGGCGACTGGCTTTTTTACTCTGAAGACAACGACAATATTGGTAATTCGGCGGTCACTTTCAAACCACTTTTACAGCAGTGCTTTTGGGCAAATAGCACCCAACTCCTAATAAATGCAGCCAAGGTTTTGGGCAAAAAAGCTGATGTCTCAAAATATTCCACACTTTTGGAGCAAATCAAGAAGTCGTTTATTCAGGAGTATGTGACGCCAAACGGTGCGTTAGTTTCTGCCACCCAGACAGCTTACGTTTTGGCACTGAACTTTGACATGCTCCCCGACAATTTGCGCCAGCAAGCTGCCAAACGGCTCGTTGATAATATCAGGGGCTATGGCACACACCTCACAACTGGTTTTCTGGGCACACCGTATCTATGCCATGTGCTTACTCGTTTTGGCTATGATGAGGTGGCCAACGAGCTTTTCCTCCGGGAAAAATATCCTTCTTGGCTTTATCCGGTAACGATGGGGGCAACAACAATTTGGGAACGTTGGGACGGCATAAAAGCCGACAGCACATTCGAGGAGGCCAGTATGAACTCTTTTAACCACTATGCCTATGGGGCCATAGGTGATTGGATGTATCGGTCGCTGGCTGGTCTCAACATGGTGGATGGAGCACCCGGATATAAGCGGATTGTCGTAAAGCCGCATGTTAGTAACAGCCTCACTGAGGCATCGGCTGAACTTTTGACACCCTACGGAAAACTTGTGTCTAGCTGGAAAACAGAACCTGGATTTTCTTCACTCCATGTTGAGGTTCCAGCCAACACCTTGGCCACCATCTACGTGCCCACTGATAATATTGAGACCCTGACGGAAGGTGGGACTTCAATTATGGAAGCAGATTTTAAAATTGGAAAGGCAGAACCTGGCTACGTGGTGTTGACCGACGTGGGGTCAGGAAGCTACGATTTTTCATTTTAAGCTGCCCTAAAGCTTTGTCCAGAATCTTTGCGTCGACTTGTTAAGCTCTCCTTCCTTGAAAGGAAGAAATAGGTTATTACTATAGGTGTATTGTGCCTTTCGCCTGTGCACAAGCAATATAATCACGAAAGCAATAAACAGAAGTTTTATGCCTCAGCCCATTTTTTGCACGATTATTGAATTATCGGCAACATCTCCCGCCATTTTGGATTGACGATTAATTTTAAGCCTACTCCCTTTTAAAAGAACTGGAACATGAGAAGCACTCACCTATTGCTGACAGCATTGCTGTCCATCTTTGTATTTCCTTTATTCAGCCAAGGAAACTTCTGGTCAGTATTGGATGAAGAAAATTTATCCAACCGCACAAATGAACGATGGATAATCCCCAGTAAATACGAGGTTTTTAGTCTAGATTTTGATGGAATGACGGCCTTCCTTTCTGATGTGCCGCTCCGTTTCAATGAAAATCAGGCTTCAAAAACAGTCCAATTGCCCATGCCCGATGGGAGTTTTGAGGACTTTGCTATCGTGGAGGCACCAATTATGCATCCTCGCCTAGCCTCCAAATTCCCAACCATCAAGACATTTTCTGGTCAGGGTATTGGTGACCCTAGCTCGGCTGTCTATTTGGATATAACGCCAAAGGGTTTTCATGGAATGATAATGAAAAGGGGGGAAGTGTTTTTTATTGACACTTATTATTCGAATGATAGAACGGCCTACATAGTCTACGACAAATCAGATTTTTCTCGACAGAACATTGAGCTGCTTGTTTGCGGTGAAGATGATTTCAAATCGACTTTGGCCACAGAACACAATGCCGTAGGCTCAGGTGAGCGAATGACCACAGTTACACTTCGCACTTATGAAATTGCTGTCGCTGCGACAGTTGAATATACGCAGTTCCATGGTGGGACTGTCGCATCAGCTTTAGCTGCCATTGTTACCGCTGTCAACAGGGTTCGGGGAATTTACGAAACTGAGCTAGCTATCAGTTTCCAACTAGTCGCAAACAACGATTTAATAGTGTACACCGGCACCGACCCTTATAGTTCTCCGCCAACACTTGATGAAAACCAAGCCAACTTGGATGTAGTTATTGGCAATGCCAACTATGACATTGGCCATGTACTTAGTATCGGTACAGGTGGCATAGCTAGGCTTGAATCGGCCTGCGATGACAACAATAAAGCACGTGGTATGACCTCCTTGGATACCCCCGCAGGAGACCCTTTTTATGTTGATTTTTTCGCTCACGAACTGGGTCATCAAATGGGGGCTCACCATTCCTACAACGGAAATGCTGGGGAATGCGGTTCGTCTGGAACTTTTCCAAATGCCGCATTCGAGCCTGGCAGTGGTTCTACAATTATGGGTTACGCTGGAATTTGTGGGACCCAGAATGTCCAGTTCAACAGCCATGCTTATTTCCACCGAATTAGCCTAGATGAAATAACAGCATACATGACTACTGGAGATGGAAATACCTGTGCTACCGCAACTAACAGTGGAAATGAACCACCAACCATCAATGCCAATCCACTAAACATGAGCGGGAAAACCATCCCCATAAGCACCCCCTTTGAATTGACGGCAAGTGGGGCAGACCCAGATAACGACGTAATAACTTATGTATGGGAGCAAATGGACCTTGGACCAGCTGGGGCGCCTTCTCCATCTGCTGCAGGACCAATACTGAGGTCCTACAGCCCTTCAACCTCAGCGATGCGTACTTTCCCTTCGCTTAGCGCCATTCTTGACAACACAAGCTATCCTGGAGAATTTTTGCCTTCCGTAACCCGAACGCTCAATTTTACAGCTACTGCTCGTGATAACAAATCGGTTGGTGGTGGCAATGCGTCTGGAACACTTACCTTGAATGTAACAAGCGATGCTGGCCCCTTTAGGATAATAAACATGAACGCATCCGAAAGGGTCAATGGTAGTAGGACAATTTATTGGGATGAAGCCAATACTAGTGATGCGCCTGTAAACTGCGCAAATGTTGACATCATGTTGTCGTTGAATGGAGGACAAACTTTTAGCACCTTGGTTAGCAATACGCCCAATGATGGCAACGAAACGATCACGTTTCCAAATACTCCCACAGGTCAGGCTAGAATCAAAGTCAAATGTTCAAACAATGTGTTTTTTGACATCAACGATGCTGACCTAAGAATAGCCCCATCGGACGCAACTTGTTCTGAAAAAATTATAGCTGGCAATATGGACACATACGTCGGTTGGACGGAGTTGTCCACTCATAATAATGCTCTTATTGACTACTGGGATACTTACCATAACGAAATTGGCAGTGCATGGTTAGGGTACGATGATAATGAAACCTCAAGTATCTCTCAAGAAATTACGATTCCTGCTGGGGTCCATTTTGCCACTTTGGAATTTTGGTACAAACTCGAATTATTTGACTGTGGAAATGATGTTCTCAGGGTAAAAATTAATGGTGACATTGTCAAAACTTACACGCTCTGCAATGACCCTGCAGCAGGAGGTTGGGTGCGTCAGTTGATAGATTTAAGTGCTTACGCTAACTCATCCCCTACAGAGATTATGTTTGAATCAATCAACAATTCAAATAGCCCATCGGATGTTTTTATCGACGATGTCTCGGTTTATGTTTGTAAGGATGGGGCGTTTGCACCATTGCCGATTGAGCTAATGTCGTTTGATGCAAGGGCTAAGGACCACAATGCATTGCTAAATTGGGCAACTGCCAGCGAACAAAACAATCTAGGTTTCGCTATAGAAATGAAAACGGAATTCAGTGATTTTCAAGCAGTTGGTTTTGTAGCTGGAAAGGGTACTACCACCGAATCCAACAATTACGAATTTTCTATCCCAGGACTAACTCCCGGGCTTTATTATTTCAGACTCCGGCAATTGGATGAAAATGGTAACTTTAATTACAGTCCAATTCGCGCTGTGATGATAACTGGCAATATTCACGTGACTGTTCAGCCCAATCCGGCCAAAGATGTTGCTTTTTTCAACATTTCTTTAGCCGATAACTCATATATCCATTTGCAAGTAATTGACGGATTGGGAAGGGTAGTGGGCACTGTTGTGAGTGAACATTTCTCTGCTGGAGATTTTGAATTGGCGTTTAACCTGAAGGAATTACCTGAAGGAATATATTACTTCAGGATGATTGCGGAAGGAATGGAAGAAACAGGTCGTTTTGTTGTCACTAAATAGGAAGGCAGAAATAAATTTGGCAGCTTAAAAAAGCCTTGGTTTCAGATTTTCGGAACCAAGGCTTTTTATGTTTTACAGCAATGAATATTGGCTGATAAAAATCATTGTCTGCTGTGATAAACGGCACCTTCACGGAAGTTTAGAACCCTGAAATTAGTTGCGTAAAAGACAGTATTTACTCACTAAAACTAAACCTACCATGTCATTTGAAACCTCCACCGCGATGATTGAATTTGGGATGCTTGCGATTCTTGTTGTTACAGGGATTTTGCTGTTCATCTTAAGGTCACATTTTAAGCATACTGAAGGCCTAAATTTGACGGAAAAGTACAGGAATTGGAAATGGAGTTCCCCTGCTGAAGCAAGGACTAAGTATCCAGAACTTGACATTTTCAAGATTAGTGGCTCTCTGAAAATCTATGGTATCATGGTTGCCCTGGTGATGATGATATTTGCTTTTAGCTGGACTAGCTATGACAAAAAAGTTGACGTGTCTAACCTTTTGGGTACGTTGGATGAGGTGATAGAAATGGAAACTCCTAGGACCGCTGAGCCACCACCGCCACCACCACCACCACCTCCAGCAGTGCAAGTAATAGCGACAGATTTGCCGGATATAGAAACCCGCATTTTTGAGGACCAGAGCATTACCGAGGAAACGTATGTTGAAGCCCCTGTTATCATAAAAAAGGAAACAATTGCGCCGCCTCCTCCGCCTCCGCCTCCGCCACCAGCGGAAAATGAGCGTGAAATCTTTAAGGTAGTGGAGGATGCACCAACTTTTCCGGGTTGCTCGGATATTGTTGACAAACCTGAACGACAAAAATGTGCTGAAACCAAGTTGTTGGAATTCATTTATTCTAAAATACTTTACCCAACTATTGCCCGAGAGAATGGTATCGAAGGCATGGTATATGTACGGTTTGTCGTAGAAAGGGACGGGAGCATTTCGAATATTGAAGTAGTACGTGATGTCGGTGGAGGCTGTGGAGACGAAGCAGCCCGGGTAGTCAAGTTGATGCCTAAATGGAATCCTGGAAAACAACGGGGAACCCCGGTTCGGGTTATGTTCACTTTACCCGTAAAGTTTGACTTGCAGTGATTTCCAACTTTGGGCTAAATGGTAATACAGAAACCTGGGGCATGTGCTAAATTGGCCATGCCCCATTTTCTTTTTGAGATTATTCCCCGGTCAAGACTTTAGTAGTACAAGCACTTTTCCAACATCTTTAACTTCAAACCACTTGATAAACTTTACCAAAGTCCCAAACAACACGCCTGGGTTAGCCAGTAGTTTGTTCAACGTTGCAACATAGCCATCTAATTCGTTGATTTCCAATTCTTTGTTTTGAGGCGAAAGTAGGGATAATCGGTTGGCTGCCTTCCAGGCATTGTTACGGGCCTTCACAAGGCTAAATTCGGCAAAACGTTCATCACGGCGTTTTCCAAACCAATCCAATAAAAAAAGAAGTGGCGAAATCATGGCTAGTTGGTCCTGTAATGTGTCGATTTTTGCAGTTAGCAACTCGTTGATTTTATTAAAATCAGCTTCCATGCCATGCAACCTAGCAGGCTCTACTACTGATGCCGTGGCAATACCAAGGTCAAGATTAATATGTGCGTTCATGCCCATCAGTAGGTGCTGGAGAACCAACAAGTCAAATCTTGAGGCAGCTTCGAAGGTGGTCTGCCATGCTTGGGTGCATGGCTTTGAGGCTTGGTAGGAATTATATGCTTCAATATAACGGTTGGCAAAAACCACGTCAAGTTGCTCCATTAGTGCTCCATCCTCGAAAGCAGCTTGTTGAATGCCATCACGGACTGTGCGCGTCACGTCCAGGTAAACCAAAGTGAAAATACCCAAAGGGTCCTTGCGGGAGATTGTGTCCTCTGCAATTTTTTCAAGTTGGGCGATGACTTCATTTATGGTTTTAGCAGGCATGTGTAGTTGCTTTTTGATTGTTTTCCCGACAAAGAAAAGAAAATTGGGGCAGGTAGATAGGAATTGAAGAGAATGTGATAGATTCTTTGGGAAAAGAAAATACGACTACCTTCACATTGGAATAACCTCCATTTGCTTAGTATATGAATCAACAATTTAATCAAATATTCAAGCGATTTAAACAGTTCGCAAACATCGGGACGGTAGTATCAGTTGCCCTATTGATTAGTTTGTTGTACCCCAACAACGTGAAGTTCAAATACGAATTTCATCGTGGGCAAGCTTGGCCTTATGAAGACTTGACAGCGCCATTTGATTTTGCCATTAATAAGTCAAAAAATGAAATGGAGAATGATAAGGCATTGATTATGAATGAATTCTGGCCTTATTACTCACTCAATGACAATTTAGAAAACGCAAAAATTAAGGACTTTGAGGCTGCACTTGACGCTTGGTGGAGCGATGCAACCTTCAACCATTCTCCAAATCTTCAACTTGAGACTGTCGGAAAGGAAAGCACTACGATTTTAGAAAAAATCTATGCTAAAGGCATCTTGCAACTTTCACCTGAACATTCAGATGCAGACGAAAACTTTGTAATCAACGTCGTCCATGGCAACACTTTCTCGCAAAGGACACGCTCAGGATTTTACCTTGCCAAAGAAGCAGAAGCCGCATTGGAATCTAGTTTTTCAAATGCAAAAACCGCCCTGCCAGTGGAGATATTGCCTCTCATGAGAACGGCCATTGTTCCCAACATCACCTATGACGAGGCACGCACACAGACCATGCTGCACAATGCTTTAAGTGAGGTGTCGCCAACCAAAGGATTAGTTAATCATGGCGATATCATCGTAAAGAAAGGGAACTTGGTTACAGATGATGTTTATGAAAGATTGGTTTCATTCAAGTCAAAATATGAGTCGGATATAAGTTCAAAAAAATCGGCATTGACAGTCTATTTTGGGTATCTGCTGCTAACTGGGTTAATACTTGCAGCTTTCCTGATGTATGTTAATACCTATCGCAAAGAGATACTTGGTAGTTGGAATTACCTTGCCTTTGTCATGATATGGCTGTTGGGCTTCAGCTACCTTACCTACCTTGTAGAACGGACGGAAGTGCTAAGTATTTATGTGATACCGTACTGTGTAGTGCCGGTTGTGGTGCGGCATTTTTTCACTTATCGCTTGGCGTTCTTCACCCATGTGGTAGTGGTGCTAATTGCAGGGTTCCTAACAGCGGAGGGACACCAATTCTTGTTCACACAGATAGTCGCAGGCGTGGTGGCGGTACTTGCAGTGGCGGATGCAAGGGACTGGACAAAGTTTTTTAAATCTGTCGTGGCCATTTTAGTGGCCTACTCGCTCTCGCATTTGGGCATGTCCCTTATCGAAGAAGGAAGTTTTCGAGGCATTGACTGGCCTGTTTTGGGATGGTTAGCATTCAATGGATTCCTAACGCTTTTGGCATTTCCGCTTATCCCTTTGGCAGAACGTGTATTTGGTTTCACCTCCGCTATTTCATTGGTGGAACTGTCCGATATGAATCGCCCACTACTGCGTGACCTCGCTATGCGAGCGCCGGGTACGTTTCAGCATTCTCTTCAAGTGGGGAACCTAGCAGAAGCTGCTGCCAATGATATTGGAGCAGATGCATTGTTGGTGAGAGTTGGAGCGCTTTATCATGATATTGGTAAGATGAAAAATCCTGAATATTTTGTAGAAAACCAGTCAGGCTCCAGTCCACATGATGGCGTTAACCGCCTCGAAAGTGCCCGTATCATCATCGAACACGTTCCCGAAGGAGAAAAAATGGCCAAAAAATATGGCCTTCCTTCAGTTATTACTCGATTCATTACCACACATCATGGTACGACTAAGGTGGAATATTTTTACAAAAACTACATCCATGAGAACCCCGATTTAGAGGTGGATAAGGCCCTGTTTACCTATCCTGGTCCGTTACCAAACTCCAAAGAAGAAGCAGTCCTTATGTTGGCCGATTCTGTAGAAGCCACTTCTCGTTCCCTAAAAGACCCAACCGGAGAGGATATTGACAAACTGGTTGACAAGATATTTAAAGGAAAAGTAGAACTAGGTCAGTTGAATGAATCAAAACTGACCTTTGGTGATATGGAAAAATGTC
>JAHEAS010000126.1 GCA_024642645.1 Saprospirales bacterium
ACTTTATCGTTAAGTCATTGCCCCATCCATCGCTTGAAATCCTGCACCCGCTCCCGACTTACCACATTATTAGTCTCATGGACAGGCAAAAGTTCCAGTTTTAAACGGCTGTTGAACCATGTGGAAATACGTCGGACAGCTTCTGGCTTCACAATGGCCTGTCTGTTGATCCTAAAAAAAAGCCGGGGGTCAAGCATGGATTCCAACTGGTCGAGGGTATACTCGACAATGTACTTTTTGCCATCGGTGCACTGAACAAAGGCCATGCCATCCTCCGAGAAGAAGTAAGCTACCTCTGAAACTGGGACGTGAATAAAGTGTTGACCTGATTTCACAAGGAATCTTTCTTTGAATGCTTGCTGTACAAGCATGGACTTGAGCATTTTTTCAAGCCCAGAGCGGTCGTAGCTTTCAGGCTGTCGGTGTATGCGGCGAAATTTTTCAATAGCCGAAACTAACTCGGCTGGGTCAACGGGTTTTAACAAATAGTCCACGCTGTTTACCTTGAAAGCCTGCAAGGTGTAGTGGTCGAATGCGGTGGTGAAAATGACGGGCGCAGTGAGCGAGGTTTGTCTGAAAATATCGAAACTAAGGCCGTCGGCAAGCTGGATGTCCATGAAGATGAGGTCGGGTGCTGCAAAGTTGCACAGCCATTTCACGGCTCCTTCCACACTGTCAATCATATCCAGGATTTGGCATTCGGGGCAGTGTTCTGCCAGCAGTTTGGCGAGGCGTTTGGCAGCGGGTTGCTCGTCTTCGATGATGAGTGTTTTCATTGGAATCAGGCTAAAAAAGTGCCCACCGTTTAAGGTTTACATCTATTGATTTATTGGAAGTTCCGATATCGAATTTTACTTCTTCCCAGGTCGGAAGTCGCCATTTTGAGGGGGGGTCTTTTGAAAAACCATAAGGCTCTACGGGCACGCCCACGAGGTTTTTGTCGAGTTCTTTATTGTTGTTTTCATCAAAGAAAACGGCAAAACCGTAGCTCCCAACTGGCAGGTTTTCGATGGTGGCCTCCAGTTTTCCTTTTTTGTCAGCTTTGAAATTGTACAGAACTGCCTTTTCCTCCACCATGAATTCTGACGGCCTGTTATACAGGGCCAAGCGCACCGTACCCCCTGCTTTTTCGATGCCTTCAAAACGGAGGGTCAGGTTGCCAACACTACCATTTTGGACTGGCGAAAAAGCCATTATCCCTAAAGTTATTAAAGCAAAAAAATACTTCATCATTCGGCAAAGATAATCCTCACGCATTTATCACTGGTGCATGTTCCAGCTGCACCAGTGGCAAAACCACGATAAAATGCTGCTGGGTGACAATTACTTCCACTTCCTTTTTGACAATAAGCTGGTAGCGGATTTTGATATTTTCTAGCCCAATCCTCGTGGAAGGCAGTTCCTGCTTCTTGAGTTGCAAATTATTTCTTACCACGAGCCGGTCGCCTTTTTCTACAAAGACCTCAATATGTAGCGGGTCTTGCGTGGAAACCACGTTGTGCTTGATGGCATTCTCGAACAGCATTTGCAACGAAAGTGGCAGGATTTGCAAGTGCTTTACCTCCGTCGGCACGTTGATTTTGATTTGCAGGTTATTGCCAAACCGCTCGTTGAGCAGGCAGTTGTACGCATCAAGAAAGCCAAGTTCCTCGGCCAGTGTGGTCAGTTCCCGCTCCCGAATTTCGAGGATATAGCGGTACGCTTTTGAGAGTTTTTGCACAAAGTTTTCGGCCTTCGCTGGGTCTTCCGGGATTAGGTACGAAAGGGTGTTCAAGCTATTAAAGAGGAAATGGGGGTTCACCTGATTCTTGAGGCTTTCGAGTTGGCTCTGCACATTTTCTTTCAGAAGGCGCTCCTTTTCCACCATCGTCTTTTGGAGTTGGTGGTAAAATCCAGCAGATACATAGATGGTAAGAACCAGAAAAGTCACCAGCAAAGAGCCAATGGTAATGGAGATATTATGCTGCAAATTATCAGCAATTTCGTTTTCAATATAACCATGCAAAAGGGGGTCGAGCACCAATTTTATAGCAAAAAAAAGCACCAGCACCGTCAGCGACTGCAACCACATGCGTTTTGAAAACTCTTCTTGTCTTGGATATTTTGCTGCAAAAAACAGGATGACTTGCCTGAATACCAGCCAGAAAACGGTGGTGTAAACAAAGCCAATGCCGTTGCAGGCAAGAAAGAAAAAACGGGTTTCACGTACCATGACGTCACTGAACATCATGGCAGAAGTTATTATCGTCACCACTGGTATTCCAATGATTATCAACCACTTGTCATCAAATCCGAATATTTCCTTTGCTTTTTTCATTGAACCTTTGTGCTTTCGACAGCGAGCATTTCGAGAATTTTTTGAGCAATGAGCGGCTCTTTGCTCCACATTATAAAATGGTCATCCCCCTCCAGTTTGTCAACTTCAAGCCTTCGGCTGTTTGTTATCATTTTCTTCGCAAAATCAGCATTTTCGGGCGCCACGAGATTGTCCTTTGTGCCTTGCAATACCGTCACGGGACAGGTAATATTTGCCCAAAGTGGCAGCATTTCCTCCAATTGCCCTTTGAGTGGAATAATTTCCTGATTGCTCACCCGAAACGCGCCGGGCGCCATCCACCGAAAAACCCACCAATCGAGCGGGCGAGCCCACCAGTACTCGGGTTCCAGCGTTGGATCAATCGAACCAGCCACAATGACGAGGCCATCCACCAACTCCGGGAAGTCCATCGCCATCCGTGCGATGAGTGGGCCGCCATAGCTGTGTCCGACCAGAATTGCTTTATTGCCAGAGGCACGGCATTTTTCCAACAGCGGGAGCAATTGCTGCGACTGCTTTTCCAGCGAGCGCTCCGTTTTTCCAAAATCGGAATACCCAAAGCCCGGTCTATCTACCGTCACCACGAGCGCCCGATGGGTCAAGCTGCTGTCGGCCAAGTAGTCGAGCATGGCATCGGAAGAACCCGGCGAGCCGTGCACCATCAGCACCAAAGGCTGCCCTTCAGCACCGCTTTGTGTGTAATGGATGGTACGGCCCTCGACTTCATAGCTGCCGAAAGCCACGTCTATTTGGCCCTTTTCAAGCAAATAGGCCTGCTGCTTGTCTTCGCTTTTCCTGAATTTCATGAACTCCGAGTGGCAGGTAACAAACAGCCCGGCAGACAGCACCGCTGCAATGGCATACCGTTTTTTCATCTTCAATGCGATAAGTTTTCCTGAAAACAAATGCGGCAGGAAAAGTTTGAAACCCACTGCAATATTGCCCTAAGTGATGGGTCTGGCCTATTGTTTTCCAGTGAACTGCCGAAATTGCCGATTGAATTGTAGCAAAACGTCAGGCGGCTGGCCGTGGCGGCAACGCCTGAAGCCCTTCCTCCTCCAAAGTCGTCAATCCAAACTGCGTCAGGTGGTGCACTACGTGCTTGAACTGCATGAGCCGCCATTCGTCATAATTCAGCGAGCCGAAAACGACGTGGTTGGTTCGCTTGTCGGGATTCGCCGCCATGAACGCATCAAATTCGGTCCATTTTTGCCAAAATGCCTCAATGGCTGCTCCGATGTTTGGTGTTTGCAGTGGCGGGAGGCCACCGTCGGCAGGCATGTTCGGGTGTGCAAAATTCTGGCTAATCGCAAAATTGGTGGAAATAAACTGCTTCACCCTCGGTAGTTTTTCTTCCGGGGTAATGACAGTGACCTCCCATTTGCCCATCGCCCCGTCAATGACCCAAGCCAAATGCTCGACCATGTGGTGAGCAGTCATTTTGCCCCAAGCTGGTTGCAGGTCGGGCGTCAGTTTTCGGAGCAAGCTGTCCAGTTTGTTTTCAAAAAAAGCAGTGGTGTGGGCGAGTGTCAATTCTTGCATGTGGTTGATTATTTTTGGTGAAATTTGCCGTGCAAAGTTCCGTTTTGCGGAGCAATTAATTTACGAAGAAAAAAGCACCACGGATGAACCAATCAAAAAGCGAATCCGCCTTGCCTGAAATTGCCGACAATTTCACCCTCCGCCCTATCCAACCCGCTGACAACCAACAGGTTGCCCATATCATCCGCACGGTGATGACCGAGTTCGGGGCAGTTGGAGAGGGCTACTCCATCCTCGACCCTGAAGTGGACGATATGTTTGGAGCATATACTAACGCACATTCGGCCTTCTTCGTAATTGGGCGGGTGGGGACAGGTGAGGTGCTTGGCTGTGGTGGCATCGGCCCACTTATAGGAGGT
Organism: Saprospirales bacterium; assembly: GCA_024642645.1. Lineage (GTDB taxonomy): Bacteria > Bacteroidota > Bacteroidia > Chitinophagales > Saprospiraceae > UBA6168. The sequence continues at coordinate 4,219 of JAHEAS010000126.1, forward strand.
GGTTCAGAGGTCTGTGAGTTGAAGAAAATGTATTTCCTTCCCGGATTGCGGGGCCTTGGTTTTGGTAAAAAAATGGTCGCCACCTGCCTCGAAAAAGCCAAGGAACTGGGCTATCAACGCTGTTACTTGGAAACTTGCGCCCGAATGGAGCAAGCCAACATTCTATACCAAAATAAGGGTTTTGAAAAAATTGATGGGCCAATGGGCGCTACAGGGCATTGCAGTTGCGATGCGTGGTACTTGAAAGAGGTCTGAGGTATTGAGGTCTGAGGTATTTTGGGGAACTACTTCTTGGCCATGTTTCGCTTTTTGGTCAAGATAATGGAAGTGATAATATTATCAAGCTCAAGGGCATTGGAATACATGGATTCAAATTCGGACTCGGTCAAATATTCCGTAGCAAATAGTAATTCTAACCAAAACTGGCTTTCGTTACATTCTTTTAGGCTGATGCCTAATTTATGAATAAAATCGGGCCCACTTTCGCCCCGATTGACGTTCCGGCATCTTGGAGTTGGCCACTTAACGAGTATTCCTTTTTTTCCTTATTCAGGTATTGCCTGAGCTTCACAACCCTTACCGCAAAAGCAAAACTCTTCTCTTTCACCACTTTTCCACTCTCTGAATTTGCCACTTTATCGCCCCAATGCTTCAAACGAAGAAGCTTTATTTTGTTGTATTTTCGTTTTCTTTCATAGTCTAAAATTCAAGTTCCTAGTTATTCCCAGCAAGCTTTACCTTACCATACCTCATACCTCATACCTCCCTACCTCATACCTCTCTACTTCTTCGGCGTCGAATTAATCATCACCACAAACATCAGCATCACCTTCATTTCAAAGGACACTTTTTCGTCCAGTTCATCCACGACGACCCAATCACGGGGGTCACGCTCGTAGTTGGTGTACATGAAAAAATTGCCGTTATTGGAATTGCGGAGCAGCCAATTGTCCCACTGGTTCGTCCATTTGGACTTCAAGGTGAGCGAGGTTGAACTATCATAAACCCGCCACTCATCGAACTGGCCGGGCCAAACCGTCCTTGCACTGACGATGGTATTGTTGCCCCGCAGTTCCCATTCTTCGGGGTTGTCCCGCCACTTCATTTTGATGGTACCAAAGGCATCGCCAATGCGGTAATCCCACTCCGTAAAATCATCATCCCGAAGCTGCCAAGTGATTTTTAACTCCCCTTCATCCTCGTCGCCATCTTCGTTTTCAGTAAAAAATCGCCACTCGATAAAGCTATCATCATAGTAGCTGGAAATGCCGGTGAGGTATTGTGCCTTGGCAAACAGGGCGGTTAGAAGGCAAAAGGCAAGTGGCAATATTTTTTTCATCAAAAGGATTTTATGTATTGGTCAAACGATTCACGCTGGACAGCGGTATCATTGCTCCGCAATTTTGGATTTTTTTAGGATAAAAAGTTGAAATTGCCGTCAAAATCTGGGCATCACCGCTAAACTAACAACATGATAATCTACAATGTAACTATAAAAATAGAGCGCAGCATCCACGGCGACTGGGTGGATTGGATGCGAAACGTCCACATCCCAGAGGTGATGGCCACCGGTTTTTTCACAAGCAATAAACTAATGCGACTCCTCGAACCGCCCGCCGACGAAGAGGGCATCACCTACGCCGTGCAGTACGCCTGCAACAACATCGAGGCACTGCGCCGCTACCAAGACGAAGAAGCCCCTGCCTTACAAGCCAAACATTCCGAGCGGTACGACGGCAAGTTTTTCGCCTTTCGCACCATCCTGAAAATCGTGGAGTAGCCAAGTAAATAGCCAACTTACGAAAGCTTTCGTCGTTTTATTCCACCTTCCTGCCGATGCCAGCGGCTGCTCATCCGCTATGCTTCTATTTTCATCGAATAAAATCTTACCAGTCCAATATTCGGTCGTGCTTTGGAGTTCTTCCACAATCGTATTCACCCGAAATATTTTACATCATGCACAAAGTGAAAAAATTCTTCCTGTTCTGTTCCGGCGTGGACATGACCACCTTGGACCGCTGCCCTTCCGATATGAACAAGTACATGGGCATCGGGGCTACCGTTTTCTTCACGGGCGTCTTGGCCTTCTTCTCGGCGGGCTATGCGCTTTACACTGTCTTCGATAGCTACCTGATGGCCGCTGCCTTCGGCCTCGTTTGGGGCCTGATGATTTTCAACCTCGACCGTTACATCGTGATGAGCATGAAAAGCAACGGCAAGTGGTGGCGTGATGCACTCGTGGCAGCGCCTCGGCTTATGCTCGCAGTGCTGCTGGCGCTGGTGATTTCCAAGCCGCTTGAACTGAAGATTTTTGAAAAAGAGATAAAAGCCGAACTCGTGACGATGGAACAGGAGGTTTTTAAAAAACAGGAAGACCAACTAAAGTCCCGTTTCCAAAGCCAAATTGACGAACAGCAGCAGCAAATTGCGCAGTTAAAAACGGAAATCGCTGAAAAGACTGCTGCTCGGGATACCCTCGCCCGCATCGCCGTGCAGGAGGCCGACGGAACGGGCGGCTCCGGTAAGAAAAACTTAGGCCCCATTTACCGGGCGAAAAGAGCCGAAGCCGACAAAGCACAAACCGAATTGGACAGCCTCGTGGCCGTCGCCATTCCGCTCATCAAGCAGAAGGAGCAGGCCGTCGTGTCGCTCGACTCCACCGTACAAGCCGGAATCGGCGCACTCGCCCGCACCAGTTACGATGGCATGGCCGCTCGCATGGAGGCACTTTCCCGGCTTTCCGAAGGGAGCAAGGCTATTTTTTACGCAAGCATTTTCATCATGCTGCTCTTTGTGGCCATCGAAACAGCACCCATCATGGTCAAACTCATCTCCTATCGCAGCCCCTACGATTACCTGCTGCACGAGCATGAGCACGTTTTCCAAATGGCCAATTTGGAGAAAACCACTTTGTTGGCCAATGAGGTCCATAATAAACTGCTGTACGAATCCGACACGGGCAAGCACATGACCAATGCCCGCATCGTCTTGCAAAAAGAGCTGATTGACCACAAGTTCAAGGAGAAACTGGCCGACTTGAAAGCCCGGCCTTTCGACTGGAAGCTGGGTGCGGTTTAACCAAAAGCTCATTATCATACAAGCGCCACCCCAATTTTTCATTGGGGTGGCGTTTGTGTTTTATGGCCCCTTTTGCCCAAGTTTTGGCTAGCTGCTTTCTGGTTTGCTTAGCAAAATTCCTAAGTTGGCTTCCCATTCCTAAAATTTGGTTTTTTATGCCAAAGCCAAGAAACTACGGTTTCACCACAGGCCCGCTATTCAACCGCTCCTCCACGCATTTCACCGCCGCCTGTAGCGCCTGCTGTTGCTTGGGCTCCAGTACGATGGTCTCTTTAAAATCGTTGTACTCGATGCGGATTTTTTCCACCAAGCCATCCCGCAGCATAAAGAAATACTCCAGTGGCACCACGCAGGTATGCACGTATTTCCACATCAACACCTTGCGGTCGAACTCGCCGTCGGCTGGCACATTCAACAGTTGGATGACCGGGCCATCCACGAATTTCAGGTAAACATTGTAGTCGGCTTCAATCATGAAAAACTTGCGCTCCACCACGGCCAAGGTGAGGAAGAACGAGCGAATATTGTGCTCGTTGCCGAAGCTGAAAATGGCCTTGCCCTCCTCCACGAGTTGTTGTCCTTCTAGGTTTTCGGCCATGTTGCCGGAGGGGGTCAGCATGCCGATATTGAAGGGTTTGCTGGCAACGACCCTGGTGGAATCAAACTCGTCCACCTGGTCAATGGCGATGAGCTTGCACTGGGCGGCTGCCTTGGGGCTGGCAGTTAAAAGCAATAGAAAAAAGGGCAGGAAGTATTTCATTTTCTCAATCGTTGTTTTTTGTAACGCTTTTCAAACGACAAAAGTCGGTAAAAATGTTTGGTCATGTTATCTACGGACTTCAAAATCGGAAAAGCCCTGTACTGCACCTTCTACAATAATCACTTCATCCACCCTGGCCAGTTCCGGTCCACTTCGGCACCAAACTACAAAGTCGTTGAGG
>JAHEAS010000127.1 GCA_024642645.1 Saprospirales bacterium
GTTTATAATTTTAACTAACGAATTCAATCAATCATACAATGACTAAGGTATTCAATATCAATCTCGGCGGCATACCCTTCACCATTGACGAAGATGCCTATGAGACACTCAGCAACTACCTGAAAACAATCCATCACCATTTTCGCAGCTCTGAGGGCTACGAAGAAATCACCACCGACATCGAAGCACGAATGGCTGAGCTGTTTCAAGAAAAGATGGGCAGCCGGTCAATCGTCTCTTTGAAAGATGTGAACAGTGTCATCACGATTATGGGTACGCCGGAAGATTTCGGTGCAGTGCCGCTCGATGATGCTACTACCGACGAACCGAATTCGAAGTTCGGCAAGAAGTGGCGGATAAAAACCGGCAAGCGACTCTTCAAAAACCCTGACGAGCAGGTAATTGGCGGTGTATGCTCCGGTATTGCAGCTTATTTCGGCATCGCTGACCCGCTATGGGTGCGCTTGGCCTTTATCCTTTTCACTTTTGTGGGCGGTTTCGCCGTGGCACTTTACTTCATACTTTGGGCTATTTTGCCGAAGGCAGAAACAGCCAGCGACAAATTGTCGATGCGGGGTGAACCCATCAATGCCAGCAACATTGGTAAAATCATCGAGGAAGAATTCGACCACGTTTCAAAGAAAGTGAGTGAGCTGAGCGATGAAATTAAGGCCGAGTTTGGGTCAAAAAAAAAAAGTACGGGGTCGCAGCCTGATGGTTCGCCGTCGGAAGGTGGCAGACATCATTTTAGAGCCGCCGCTTCCGAGGGGATTCATGTTCTGAGCACCATCATCGGGACTTTAGGCGGTATCATTCGCAGGGTTTTGGAAACGTCGTTCAAAATCATCCGCCCAATCGGCTTCATCATCGGGGTAGCGCTAGTGGCCATGTTAGTACTTGTTTGGGTCTGCTCCGTGGGGGGCCTTTTCTTCGGGCTGCCGTTTTCGAATTTCCTGATTCCCGGTTCACCTGCACTTACGACACTTGGAGCTGTTAATATCCTGATTTTCTTGGGCGTTCCGCTGCTCATGATGGCCTTGGGCGTCATGCGGTTGTTCATGCGCACCAATTTCAAACCCCGCTGGACAGCGGGCCTTTGGCTCTTCTGGGCGCTGAATTTGGTCAGCCTTATGTTCGTGAGCGTTCGTACGGTGCGGGACTTCTCGCATGGCGGAGAGGTAAGTCTCGGCAGCAATGCCAGCGATTTCGCCCCAACGGACACGGTTTATATTGATTTTGAAGACAACCCTTACAAGAATAGCTTCATGCACTTTGGCGACGACCTTTTCATCTCAGACAACAAGCTGATTTCGGAGTCGGTACGGCTTAAAGTTGAGCTATCGGAAAATGGAAAATTCGAAATTTTCCAGACCAACTATTCCCGTGGGGAGGGTATCGGTGAGGGGCAACAACTAGCCACCAAGATAAACTACCAATACCGCATCGAGGGCAATCACCTTGTTTTGCCACGGCTTTTTGAAATAAAAAAAGGAGAAAAATGGCGTGGGCAGCGAGTGAACATCACTATCAAAGTGCCGGAAGGCAAATGGGTGCGTCCCGGCAAAAACTTCGATTGGAGCGACCTAAGCCTGGATGTGGACGAAAAATTTGCCTTCCCATGGTGGGAAAGCCAATATGCCTGGAAAATGGGCAAGAATGGCCTCTTCAACCCCGAATTTGCGAAGGAACACGAGGAAAAAGCAAACGACCTGAGCAGCTACCGTGACTTTACCAAAATCAGGCTCGAAGGCGAGGTGGAGCTCGATATTCACCAGTCAGGCGAGTACGCCGTGCGGTTTGCAAGCGGTGAAGACGAACAGGAGAACGTGGACTTCCGGCAGGAAGGCGATATGCTTGTCATCTCCGGCAGTCCCGACGGCAAAGTGGTGCTCGACATCACTGCCCCAAACCTCACGGAGCTTTGGCTCAACGACTCTGAAGATGTGACTTTGCATGATTTTGACCTCGCCAGCTTCAAATTGGTGAACGAGGGCGAAGCCAAAGTCGTTTTTAAAGCCAAGGTGAACAACCTTGACGTGAACCTTTCGGGCGACAACCGGCTGCAACTCATTGGCAACTGCAACTACCTAAAAGCCATACTGGACAACGACGCCCGCCTTGACGCTGAGGCATTCTCTGTGCGGGTGGCTGACATCACTGCTAGCAACGACAGTTGGGTAAAAATCTCTGCTACCGACACGCTGTTCCAGCATTTTGATGAGAGCAGCGACTTGGTTTCCAAATCGAAAACCTCCGTGGTTATTCAGAAATAGAGCTTGAGGATTTGAAAGGTTTGAGGGGTTTGAGTTGAGGCTTGAACCCCTCAAATTTTTTAGCGATAATGAACAACGAAACATGAAACGAATAATCAGCTTCACAATTCTTTTCGCTTGCACAATGGGCCTAAAAGCCCAAGAAGCGACCAGCAACGAGGCGCTTTTTCAAGAAATTTACAAGATGGACAGCCTGCTGTTCACTGCCTTTAACAACCACGATTTAGAGACTGTCGGCAAGATTTTCAGCGAAGACCTGGAGTTTTACCACGATAAAACGGGATTGACGGGCTACGCCAAAAACATTGAGATGCTAGGCCAAATGTTCGCAAGTGAAAATGCACCTCAGCGGGAGTTATTGAATGAAACAATGGAGGTATATCCAGTGCCGGGCTTTGGCGCTGTGCAATATGCGCAACACCGGTTTTGCCACTTAGAAAACGGTCAAATGGACTGTGGCACCTTTAAGTTCGTGCATATCTGGCAGAAAAAAAATGGACAGTGGAAACTGGCAAGGATTGTAAGTTTTGACCACTGAAAGAGCTAAAAATGGTGAGAAAAGGGCAGTCAAGTAGTAGAAGCTATTTCTCGGCCCTTTTGTTTTTACCCCCACCATAAATCCAAAATCGTAAATCGTAAATAATCTACCCCCTTCGCAGCCTCGCCCGCTGCATCGCTCCCACCGGAAACGTCCGCACGGGCGGTATCTCCTCTCCGTCCACCGTCTCATTGCCCGTGGTGCTGACAGGCGTTGAGCTGCCGGAAATGATTTCCCACAGCAACTCTTCGCCCACCAGTTCCGTTGTCGTGTAGAGCATCGTGCCTTCTACCTCGAACCACTGCACTAGTTTGCCGTTCAGGAAGTACGCCTCCATTTTGATGCTGTTTTTTTCATCCATCAGGTATAACCCTCGGGCTGCGTCCACCGTGATGAGCTGGTAGTCACGCTTGCCAGCCACCTTGTCCTCCCCGTAAATGATGATGAAGGAATAGGTCTCTGGCAAGGTATCCTGTCCCCAGATGTGCAGCTCCATCGGCAGCTCCTGCAGCTTGCCAGTGGCGTTGAAAATTTCGAGCGTACCCTTCCATTCGCCGACCCAAGTAGCAGGGAAGCTGGACTGGCCAATGAGCAGACTGGTCGAAAAGAGAAAAACAAAGGATAAAATGGCTTTCATTTATTGATACTTTTGCTGTCTGAGTTCAAACTCCGTGTCCCTCCGTGTCCTCCGACTCTCTGTGTTAAAATTCAACACGGAGGAACGGAGGACACGGAGAGACACGGAGAAAAACACGATATTTTAGATGAAAAAATTACTCCTTTTCCTCCTGCTGTCAAGCATTTTCACAAGCACTCAAGCCCAGAAATACTTCCAACAAGCTGTCAATTACAGAATCAACGTCACGCTCGACGACGTGTCTCACACCATCAAAGGTGACATCATCATCGAGTACGAAAACAACTCGCCGAACCGCCTTGACTCTATCTGGATGCACCTCTGGGGCAATGCCTTCAAGAACCAAAACTCCGCCTTTGCGAAGCAAAAACTGCGCAGCGGCGACACGAAGTTTTACTTCGCCAAAGATAGCGACCTTGGCTATTACACCGATCTAGATTTCTCGGTGTATGGCCAAAAAATCGATTGGGCCATTGACAAAAACAACCCAGACATCGCCGTGCTGCGGCTTGCGCAACCCTTGGAGAGCGGTGGCAAAATCGTCCTAAAGACGCCATTTACCCTAAAAATACCGGCCTCGTGGAGCCGCCTCGGCCATGTTGGCACTTCGTACCAAATGACGCAGTGGTTCCCAAAACCCGCCGTTTATGACGCTCAGGGTTGGCATCCGATTCCGTACCTCGACCAAGGCGAATTTTACTCCGAATTTGGCAATTTTGACGTGACCATTACCCTGCCGGAAAACTACGTGGTAGGTGCTAGCGGGATACTCAAAACGGAGAGCGAAGTGAAGTTTCTGGAACAGAAAGTCGCTGAAACACAGGAACTTATCAAAAATGGCTTCCCGAAAGGAGAGGATTTTCCAGCATCGGCAACAGCCACGAAAACCTTGCACTACACCGCCGAGAACGTGCATGATTTCGCTTGGTTTGCCGACAAACGCTTCTACGTGGTGAAGGACGAGGCGGTGCTGCCCAGCGGCAAAAAAATTCCGACTTGGGGCATGTTCACCAACAAGGAAGCTGACATCTGGACTCGTGGTGCCGAGTACGTGAAGCGGGCCGTCGAGTTCTACTCGGAACACGTGGGCGAGTACCCTTGGCCGCAGGCCACCGCAGTTCACAGCGCCCTGAGTGCAGGCGGCGGCATGGAATACCCCATGATTACCGTCATCGGCAACAGCGGCAATGCCCGCAGCCTCGACGACGTGATAACCCACGAAGTCGGCCACAACTGGTTTTACGGCCTGCTGGCCAGCAACGAGCGGGACCACCCGTGGATGGACGAAGGCATGAACTCCTATTACGAGTACCGATACATGCGCAAATATTACGGCACCCGTGCTGATTTCGGCCTCCCCAAGTTTATCAGTAACATGCTCGACGGTGATATCTATGAGTTTGGGCTCCTCTACCAGTGCCGCCGCCGACTGGACCAAGCTCCGGAGACTACCTCCGACGACTTGTCCAGCATCAATTACGGCCTCAGCGCCTACTTGAAACCGGGCACGGTGTTCGGGCACCTGGAGCAGTACCTCGGTACGGCGGAGTTCGACCGCACCATGAAAAAATACTATGACCAATGGCATTTCAAACATCCGCTACCAAGTGATTTGCAGGCGATTTTTGAAAAAGAAAGCGGGAAAAACCTTGGCTGGTTCTTCGATGGCTACCTCAAATCCATTGACCAACTGGATTACAGTTTGAAAAAAATAGACGGCACGTCCACGAGCGGCTACCAGCTTTTGGTGAAAAATCGGGGGGAAATCGCAGCACCATTTCCCATCACCGCCTACCGTGACACGGTGGCCGTGCGCACCGAGTGGTTCGAGGGCTTTTCGGGTGAAAAAACCGTGGACTTCCCTGCCACCGACTGCGACCGCCTCGTGTTGGACGGCGGGCACGCCACCCTGGATGTTTACCGAAAGAACAATACCATCAAGACGAGCGGCGCTTTGAGGACGATGGAGCCCCTCAAACTGCGGCTGCTTGGCCCGCTGGAGTCTTCCAAAAACACTACCCTGAACTTCCTGCCCATCGTTGGCTGGAACAAGTACGACGGCGGGATGGCTGGGCTGCTGCTGCACAACGGCATCGTGCCTGCCCGCAAGTTCGAGTACCAATTGGCGACGATGTACGGCTTCAACTCGAAAGACCTCGCTGGCGTGGCGAACGTGCAGTACAATATTTACCCGAAGGCAGAAAAAATCAGGCAATTGAGCTTTGGCGTAAACTCGAAGGCGTTCAACTTTCAGGAAACCGTGGATGGGGCTGTCTCAAAAGAATTGCTGCAATACCGGCGTATCGTGCCGTTCGTTCGGTTGGAGCTGATGCGGGCACCGAACCAGAAATTCTACCAGGAAATCCAATTTCGGAGCATCCTAACCCAGCAACAGTCGCTGGTGGGCGATACGGCTGAATACTCCCTTGAATGGAATGATGCAACCTACAACGAGGTCAGTTGGGAGCTTGGCGACCGCCGGACCCTGAATCCCTACAGCTTGAAATTGGCTTTGGAGCAAGGGATATTTAACGCTGGATTCCAGGATTATAACTATTTAAAACTGTCGGTAGAAGGCAATTTGGATTTCAATTATGAACACAAGCGAAAAATATACACCCGTATATTTTTTGGCAGTTTTTTGAAAAACGGTTACCGCGATGGATTTCGGTATTCGCCCGTTGCTTTCAATTTGACAGCGGAGGGCTATAACGACTATCGCTTCGACGATTATTATTTTGGACGCACGGAGAATTCGGGCGCCTGGACACAGCAAATTCACCAACGGGAAGGCGGCTTCAAGGTGCCGGTAGGGAACACCCAGTCCGAAAATACAGGCCGAAGCAATAACTTTATCATTGCCATTAACCTGAAAGCCGACCTGCCGCAGGACTTGCCACTGAAACTGCCGCTCAAGCCATATTTTGACTTTGGTTATTTTGATGATAACCGTCCTATTTCATCTGACCTTTCTAATTCCGATAAAATATGGTGGCAAGGTGGGATAGCATTGGAGTTCGGTAAGGGTATATTAGGCGTTTACATCCCCATCGTCAACTCGAAAACGCTGCGTGGCACGGACAACCTGCCAGGGCTGTACGACCAGAGCGGTCGGGACAAGTTCTTGGAGCGGATTGCTTTTACGCTGGATTTGGGGAAGTTGAGTCCTTGGAAACTGGTGGAGGGGATTCAGTTTTAATTGACAATGGATAATTGACAATGGGGCAGTGACACTTATTTTCGCTGCCCCCATTCGCTTTTTAGCATGGCATATTGGAATTCACTGCTCCATTTTCCTTTGAAGAATATATTTTCAACAAAATGCCCTTCTTGTCTAAATCCCAAGCTTTTCATTAGATTAATTGACGCAATATTATCGACATCCACCCTTTCCGTAACCCTGTGAAAGTCAGCAATGCTAAACAAGAAATTCAGGATGGCAATTAATGTTTCTTTTGCGTACCCTTTTTGTTGTTCGGCATGTGATATGGTTATGCCGATTTCTGCCATTCTTATATCATATTCGTCAAGTTTAATGGCACAGTCACCTATTAATCTCCCCGAAGCTTTCTTTTCAATGGCATACTGAACCCATTCTCCTGCTTTGCCAAATTCTTTGTCCAGCTGTCCATTTATGAAGTCAGCGGCTTGTTCCATTGTAAAAACGTCGAAACCTTGATACTTGGTAACTTCTGGATTTGAGCGATAAAAATGGAAGTCCTCAAGGTCAGTATTTTTAAGGTTTCTTATATGGAGTCTATCCGTTTCTATATTTAATCTTTGCATGGTCTATTTAGTTAACTTTTCTGAATATGGCTTTTGAGAAATTAAAATTTACGGTGTCATCTATAACTAATTCAGTTTCATTTAGCGAACGAATGGGCAACTTTTTATTGCCCGTAGGATACCTTGAAATATGAATAGTGTCATTAGCCATATACCATTTCCCATCATCCCTTGATTCACAAAATCGACCATATTCGACATAATATAACGCTAGCGTTGAGTCAGGCCGCAATTCAAATGAATCAGCATAATGGTCATACAGCATGAAGCCGGTGTGGCCCTTTCCGATGTCGTAATTAGTCGTGTCCCCATTTTCAAGGTTAATAAGTTGTTTTGGCTCCCAAACTCCGTAAATATCTGGAAGATTTGATGCAAATTGGTACCTACAATCTGTCTCAACCATTGGGTCTTCTGGCTTATCTTTTTTACATGAAAAGAGAAAGATGGCTGGAAAGAGTAAAAGCAATTTTGAAAAATTCATACGCGTATTTTGATGCATAATTTGGTGAAGTTAGGCTTTTAGAAGGCTTTCTCGCTTTCAAAACTGCGCATGGAAAAAAATTAGCCACTAAAAAATACCTTTGCAGACTTTTGGGAAACAACCCTACTGGGTTGCAAATCTTTCCAAAATTTGAAGCAAATACTTGAAAGATGAAAATAGTCATAGCTGGTGCGGGTAATCTTGGTTTTCATTTGGCGCAGTTGCTTGCTTTTGAAAACATGGACATTACGCTGATTGACAGCAACCAGGATGTGCTGGACTACGCTGCCACGCACCTCGACGTACTGACCGTGCGGGGCGACTCTTCCTCCATTGACGTGCTGGAGGAGGCAGGCGTGGCAAGGGCGCAGTTGGTATTGGCGGTGACCACTTCCGAAACCACGAACCTCATTACCGCCATCCTCGCTAAGAAAATCGGGGGCCGACAGACGGTCGCAAGGGTGAACAACACGGAGTACCTGAAGGAAGAACAGAAAAAACTGTTTGCAGAGCTGGG
>JAHEAS010000850.1 GCA_024642645.1 Saprospirales bacterium
GCGCACGTCGAGGCCGAGTTCGTTGAGCCACTTCAGCATGGCTTGAAAATCCTTCAATGTTAGCTCGCCGGGGCTGGGCAGTGGCAGGGTCGGTCGCCCTTCTGGCAGTGTCTCCGATTTTGCGAGTCGCTGCAAATCAAGGTATTGCACCAGTTTACCAATGTCCCGCTGGTACGCCTCGATGGTATTGCCGGACATGGAGCGCTCTAAAAGTAAGTAGGCGTGAAAACCTTTGATGTAGGATTGCCACATGAATGAGTTTTAAAAAACGAAATTATGAGTATATTATGGGTTGCCTAAGACGTAATATGCGTATTTATTGCCTCCATAGATAAGGCAGGTGAAATAGCTATTTTTTGCGTCAGCTATATTGAAGAAACCTTTCAAATCATATTTTCCCTCCGCCCAAAAAGTCTCATCATTACTGAACTTTTCAAGTTTTCCATCATGGCATTTGTTGTAAAACAATTTAATTAAATCCTCGGCTTCTTTCGCACTTATTTCAGCCTGCATAATACTGGTTTCGCCGACTATATCGGTATTTGGCGCATTGCCTTCAGCAGATTCAAAATGGCATATATCGCTGACATTTATCAAGCGCAATAGTTTATCTGTTTCAAATAAGATACTGCCCGGTTCTGCCGCCATATTGCCAACTGGCATCTCTTTTTTAGGTTGGACATTCAGACTGTCATTTGACGGATTTGAAGCGTTTTCGGTGGAGGTGGGATTGTTCTGGCAACCTGCCAAAAACAGGATTGTGATCATTAAAAAAATCTTCATGATAGCTAACTTTAGTTAATCAATATTTGACCCGGGGGTCAACGAGTGCATACAAAATGTCAGCCAGCAACATCCCCGCCACTGTCAGCACCGAGCCGAGCATCAGTACCGTAAAAACAATCGGCCAGTCTTTCTGGTAAATGGCTTCGAAAGTCAGCCAGCCCATGCCGGGGATGTCAAAGATGACCTCAATGGCCACCGACCCCGCTATTGCCGCAGGCAACACCGAAGCGAACAGGGTGATGAGTGGAAAAAGCGCATTGCGGAAGCCATGTTTCCAAATCACGGTGCGCTCCGGCAGCCCCTTTGCTCGGGCGGTGCGGATATAGTCCTGCCCCAGCACATTGTTCATGCCGCCCCTCGCTTGCCGGGCGATGTAAGCCACTGATGGGTATGCCACACACAAAATCGGAAGCAGCAGGTGCGGCATCGCCTGCCCAATTTGCTGCCACCAAGGTACGGTAGTCGCAATTTCACCAAGGCCGGGGCCGGGGAAGAAGTTCATCCCGTATTGCCGGTTGGTAAAGAAAATGAGCAGCATCGTGCCGACCCAAAACGCGGGCAGTGAGTAGAGCATGAACAGCCCTGAAGTAGTGATTTTATCGAAACGTTGGCCCCGTTTCACCGCCGACCAGATGCCCAGCGGCACTGCAATCAAGAAGGCTAAAAAGATAGCAGAAACATTGACCACCAGCGTCCAAAACAGGGCGGGCCTTACCTGCTTGGCCACTGCTTGCCGCTTGTGCAGCGATGTGCCAAAATCGCCCCGAACAAAGCCCGTCAGCCACGTATGGTATTGATTGTCAAGGCCGTACCAGTGGAAGGCGGGCATCCAAAGCCTGCTGGGTGTAGCGCCCGCTTTCAGTGTTTCGTAGCTTTTTTTTAGTTCAAAAAAATCGGTACCGAGCGCTGAATCCAATGACGGGTTTTTACCGAAGGAAGCCTCCATTCCACCCAACCTCGCCGTGATGGCGCCGTCCAGGTAGCTCGTGTACAGCTCCCTCAGCAGCTGCTTGGTGGGCGTAGCCGCTGCCCGTAGGCTGTCCGGCAGGCCGAGCAGTTTCAGGTCGAAGGAGCGGATGCCGTTGTACCACGATTGCACCAGCGGCCAGTTGCCGTACTGCCCCGCCAGTTTTTCCAGCGTCGCCCTGCGAAAGCCGATGAACACCCGGTGCATGGTGTCGGGATAGGCTTGGGAACTGATGGAAAAATAGAACGGCGGCTTGTCCATGTGCAGGTCGGCGGCGGCTTGGGCGTAGCCTCGTTCCGCTGCCAGCAGGTCGTTGGGCGTGGTGTATTTGCCAAAGGCATCCTCGCCCAAGTAATCGGAAACAGGGTCGCCGGGCGCCAACCTGCTCAGCCCAAACGACAGCAAGCTCACCAACACGAGGGTTGGGAGGAAGAGCAGGATGCGTTTGAGGAGGTAGGTAAACATTGTTGAATTGCTGTATTGCTGTATTGTTTGTTGCCTAAAAA
>JAHEAS010000851.1 GCA_024642645.1 Saprospirales bacterium
TTTCACCACCTCAGACTTAAAACAAGCGACCACGGGCAGCTTCGAACTGATGGCTGGTTATACCTTCCCATGTGAAGATTGCAAGATTAAAAGCTTGCGCTATTTTTAATGAGAAACCACAGTGCCTTGGCTGGGAGGTGCAATCGCAAATGCCGCCATGCGCTTGAAAGTGGTGCAATCATTTAAAAATTGTAAAAATGGTTTCACTGCAAAAATCAATTTCAAAACAGAAAAAAGATGAAAAATATAAAACCCTTTCTTCTCCTTTTAGCCTTCGCCTTGAGCTCGCAGCTTATGGCACAGCAGGGCGTTGAGTTGAAAAACATCAAGGAAATTAACGGCACTGAGCTGGATTTCAGCCCGATACCTTACGGCAATGGCGTTATTTTCACCTCTTCAAAGAGCAACCGTTTTTTAAAGTGCCCTGCCCAAAATGCAGGGGATTACACGGATGTGAAATATGCTGAGAAAAAGGCAGACGGGACGTTCGGGAAACCAGTTTCACTAACTGGCAATGTGAACGGCAAGTACAACGATGGGTCATGTGCAATGAACCCTGCGGGTAATAAAATGATTTTCACCCGTAACAACCTCGCTGGTAAAAACAGTGATGATGTCATTGACCTAAAACTTTACTCCGCTGATTTGGATGGTGATAAATGGGTAAACGTTACAGAATTGCCTTTCGACAGTAGCGCATGGTCCACCTGCCACCCAGCACTTTCAAACGATGGGAATCTGCTGATATTCTCCTCCAACCGACCAGGTTCAACTGACAACAGCATGGACTTGTACTGGTCAAAATTGGAAGGTGGTGTTTGGAGTGTCCCAACTGGCTTGGGCGCTGGAGTGAACACCGGTGCCAATGAGCTTTTCCCATACCTTGACGAAAACAACAACTTGTTCTTTTCTTCGGATAGACCAGGAGGCGCTGGCGGTCTTGACATTTGGGCTGCAGCGATGAACAATAGTGGTCAATGGGAAATGATAGGCAACTTAGGTGCTCCTTTTAACCAAAGCGGCGATGATGTGAATTTTGCGCCAATGAACGGTGGAACCGAAGGCTACTTTGCCAGTGACCGTGGCCATAAAGATGCACAAGGCAGGGACGATATTTACTACTGGACCTATACACCTGAGAAGCCTTGTGGCGGAGAGGTAATACTGGCCGTGGAGGATAAGGAAACCAAAAAGCGCCTGGTTGGGGCTTCGATTGAATTGGTGCCGACCGAATTCACCAGTATGTTGGACAAGATTTATTCAGGTTTTAATGCCTCTAAAAATTCCCTTGTTGCCGAAAAAAATGGAGAATTTAAGGTTGAGGTTAGAAAAGGAATGAAATACTCCCTTGTGACTACGATGACCGATTACAAATCAGACAAACGTGAGGTACTGGGAGAGGAAATCGCAGCAAATAACTGTTTATATGCAATTGCGCTGACACCAGACAAGTGCTACTGTAAATTGTCTTTGAGGATTGTAGAAGACCCATCAGGCAAGCGTATTCCAATGGCCGACATAAAGGTTTTGGACAAAACGACGGGAACTACTGTACCGCTGACCAGTGACAACAATGGAGAGGCGTTTATCGCACAAATAGATTGTGACCATGAGTTTGAAGTGACTGCAAGTAAGAGCTCTTATACCACCAAGTCTATTTCTTTGAAGAATATCAAAGAGGATTGCAAAGCACATAATGGCGTTCCGCCACCTTATGAAATACCTCTTCCGCCGCTCAAAGTGGTCGTCTTGGAACCTATTTTCTATGATTTCGACAAATACTACATCCGTAAAAGGGATGCGCAGCCAACACTTGACAACTTGGCGGATATCATGGGGCAATACCCCTCTTTGGTGGTTCAGTTAGGCGGTAATACGGATTCACGGGGTACTAGCAAGTACAACGACCGCCTGTCAACAAACAGGGCTAATTCTGCCAGAAACTATTTGGTGAAAAAGAAGAAGATTGATATAAGCCGAATTATGACTGAACAATTCGGTGAGACAAGGCCAGTAAACAACTGTACAGATGAAGTGTACTGTCCGGAAACTGACCACCAGCTCAACCGTCGTGTGGATGTCACAGCTATAAAACACAATGAGCCAGGAATTGAATTCAAAACTCGACCTGTTACCGAAATGAAGGTTGAGTCGGATAGGAAGGATAGGAAAGGAGGAAGGAAATAACTCGGAACCCTCAATTTTTCAAATAGGAATTCCGACATAGTATGATAAAATGAATGCCGCAGCCAGTTATT
>JAHEAS010000852.1 GCA_024642645.1 Saprospirales bacterium
CTCCGACCCGGGGCACCAGTCTCAGAGAGTGACAACCTGCGTTTCAACATCGACCCTTATGTGACCTATTACGACCCCGCTAACAACCGCCACAAGCTCATGGGGCGCTATTTTGGTGTAAAAAATCAGACGGGAACCACAGAGGCCGACCAGTCGAATCGTTCGGAAGTGAAATACGGAGAGTACCAATTTCAGCGAAAAATGGATAAGATTGACTTAATATTGACTGCTGGGGGCGTTTACATCGGCACTGCGGTCCGGGCGCCACTTTATGGTGATACTACTTTCACCAGTCGGAACTTGGCGGCCTACCTCCAGCTTGACCAAAAACTTTTTGATAGGCTGAACCTATCAGGCGGGTTCCGTTACGAGCAAAATACCATCCTCACACCAGAAATAATTGAGTACAAAATCAATGGCAATGTGGCCCAACGTGACACCGTGCCAAATGGAGAAATCAAAGAGTCGAAGCCGGTTTTCCGGTTTGGGGCAAGTTACGAAGTCGGTCAGGCAACTTTCTTGCGGGCATCTTGGGGGCAGGGCTACCGTTTTCCCAGCATTGCCGAAAAGTTTATTTACACGCTCTTCGGCGGCACGCCAATCTTGCCCAACGTTGACTTGACTTCTGAAACTGGCTGGTCGGCAGAGCTTGGCCTGCGTCAAGGCTTTAAAGTGGGCGGCTTCAGTGGTTTTCTTGATTTGGCTGCTTTCACTAGTGAGTACCAGAACATGATGGAATTTAACCTCGTGCTGGGTACGTTCCCGCCATCGTTTCAATCCCAAAATGTAGGCGACACCCGTATCCGTGGCTACGAGGCAAGCATCACAGGCAAGGGTAAGTTGTTCGGATTGGAAACAATGGTGCTGGCAGGTTACACCTACATTGACCCAAAATTCAAAGAATGGGCTTCAATTGATTCAATCAAAAACGGCTCCGAGGCGTTTCGCCAAACCGATGCGTATGCGAATGCCATCAACTCCTCCATTTGTTCCAATGGAAGGTCTTGCGAAAACATCTTGAAGTATCGTTACCGCCACACAGCCAAACTGGACGTGGAGTCAAGGGCAGGAAAATTTGCCGTCGGTGTAAGTGCTGTTTACAACAGCTTTATGGAAAATATTGACGAAGTTTTCGAGGCGTTGGTGGTGCCCGGCTTGCGCAAATTCCGCACAGAAAATGACCACGGCGACCTGATTTTAGGCGGCCGTGTCGCATATTTTCCTTCAGAAAAACTCAAAATTGCGCTCATCTGCGGTAACCTGACCAATCGGGAGTATTCAGCCCGCCCCGGTAAAATAGAAGCTACGAGGAATGTGGCGCTGCGGGTGGATTATAGTTTTTAGGTGAAATGCGTCGGCAAGGTTCTGCATCTTGCCGACGCTGAAACCTCATTTTTCCCTACTTTTGGCCTCTGAAATTTAATAATCGAAGCCAAATCATGAGCAACCTGACCGCATTCCAGCAAACCATCCGCCAAGGCATCCCCGACCACCTGCCGAACCCCAAGCCTTATGACCCGGACATCTCGCACGCACCCAAGCGGGTCATCGAAGGCGTTCTTTCCCAAGAAGAAAAGAAGCTGGCCGTGCGCAATGCCTTGCGCTATTTCCAGCCCAAATTCCACTCAGTTTTGGCTCCAGAGTTTTACAACGAACTTGAAACCTACGGTCGCATTTACATGCATCGCTTCCGTCCCGATTATCCAATGCACGCCCGGCCTATCAGCGAGTACCCTGCCAAATGCCAACAAGCAGCGGCCATCATGCTGATGATTCAGAACAACCTCGACCCCACCGTTGCGAAGCACCCTCACGAACTCATCACCTACGGCGGCAACGGGGCGGTCTTCCAGAACTGGGCGCAGTACCTGCTCACGATGCAATATCTCTCGCAAATGACTGATAAGCAGACGCTTGCGATGTACAGCGGCCATCCAATGGGCGTTTTTCCTTCGCACAAAGATGCTCCGAGGGTGGTCGTGACGAATGGGATGATGATACCCAACTACTCCAAAAAAGAAGACTGGAACAAATACAACGCCCTTGGCGTGACGCAATACGGTCAGATGACGGCTGGGTCATTTATGTACATAGGGCCGCAGGGCATCGTGCATGGCACGACTATCACGCTCCTGAATGCGGGGCGCTTGCGCAAGCTCGGCAACGACGATTTGAAGGGTAAAATTTTCGTGACCAGTGGCCTCGGCGGCATGTCTGGAGCACAGGCCAAGGCTGCGGTCATCACCGGAGCAGTAGG
>JAHEAS010000853.1 GCA_024642645.1 Saprospirales bacterium
GTCTCTCGGCAATTCATTTGGGAGGTTGTCAATGGTCATCATATCCACGCTGTTGGGCAGGTACGGTGCGGTTTCTTTGCCAGTTCTTGGGTCAAAACCGAATACTGGGTCTGCGATGGTGGAGGACTTAAGTGTAGCTGGTATGGAAGCTACAGGTGCAATATCGCAGGTAATATCTGCAATGACTTGAATGTTGAATTCGGGGTTGGTCATTTCTTCCGTGGTGAAAAAGGCTGGAGCGTTATTGTCCCAATAAATACCGTTAATCATCACATCGGCAACTTTCCAATACGGGGCGAAGTTGCTTTTGAAACGGTTCGGTTGCTCATGAAAATAACTTTTCACGAACGGGCTTCCATTTTTTCTGGATAAATAATGATGACTGCTCAACTGCGTAAAAACAGCTTTTGGGAAGGCTTTTTCCAAGAAATCAGTCGGATTAACTTCCTGCACACCCATATCCCGGAGCACTTCTGCGGCACCATTTGCGACCCTTCCTGTACCTGTCAGCACAATTTTAATAGCCGGAATTTGGAGGGTTTCATAAAATTCGGTTGCTTCCTGGTAGTCATGGAAATCCTTCATGCGGGGCAGAGAAAATGCACCAGTACGCTGCCCATAGACCCAAAGGGCGTTGTGCGCTCCAACCATACCCGCAAAACGCCCAAAAGCTATCAGCCGGTTTTCGTTGTCGTCCTTTAGCGCCTCAAAATCAATCATTCGGATTTTTTTATCCAAAATGGCCCAAAGCAACTTGCGGTTGTAAGCTTGTTTTTTGATGGTGTGTGAAAAGAAAAAATAGGTTTTGTTGGGAATTAATTGCCGGATTGGCACTTCCTTGACGCCCATCAGTATGTCACAATCACTGATGTCCTCCGTGACTAGAATGCCTGCATGTTGATATTCTTCATCTTTGTAGCAGCGGGTTGGGCAGGTCTCGACTACTATTTCCACGGGAAAATCAAGCATTGCTTGCTTGCATTGCTGAGGTGTGAGTGAAACCCTTGAATCGGGCGGAACTTTACCTTCTTTTATAATACCTATTTTCATTTTTCTGTTTGATTCTTTATTTCGGAAATGAGCGCCAAAGGTAGCCATTTGTCCAATCGCATAGCGTTTGCAAATTTCGTACCTACAGATTATATTTTTTTATAAAAAGTTGTAAAGTGAGAAGTTGAGTGTTAGCCTCTCAATCTTAGGCGCTTAGATATGAAGATAAAAAATATGGAAAATCAATACTGATTTTCTTTTAGTCAGTATTGATACGTTCAGTATAAACCCTTATTTTTGCAATGCTTTCCCCTTTTAGCATGTACCTCCCAACTGCGTTACATTTACCATTCAACTTACTAAATTGAGAGAACATGACAATCCTTTGTGTTACAATCGTTATTGCCGCCCTTTTCATTACACTCCTCAACAGTCAGACTAAATATCAAGTTCAAAGTTCTGACAAGCAGATTTAAGAGAAAAATAATTACCTACTGACTATCCTAGAAGCCTATTGCAACGCGATGCGTTTCTTTCTTTATTCATGTGTTTCGGCATGAAACTTTTTAGCTATGCTGGAAGTTTATACTTTTGCCATCCATTTGACCTGAAAAGTTGGGTCACAAAAATGGATTGACTTGAAAGTCTTTCGATTTCAAGAAAACTAGGGGACGTACCGGAATCGACAGGAAAGAATAACCGGTAGGTAAGCATGCCGGAGCATGAGTGGTCACTCCGTAAAAAATGACATTCAACAATTCAAATGGCAACTATCAGTATGCCATGGCGGCCTAATTCTAGGAATTAGAATGCCATTATGCCGTACGCTTGACTTCCGATACACAGCGTGCCGCGTATCAACCAACTTCGGGATAGCCTTGCGGAGTGTCTCGACCAAAAGGTGAATCCTGGCAGCTTGCTGTCAGGACTGAGGATAAGGTGTAAAGCGGCTTCGTTTCTGAGCCTACATTGCACTCGAAAACTTAATCAGAAAATAAGCATGTAGAAGGCCTATGGGTGCTTTCGCTGGACCCGGGTTCAACTCCCGGCGTCTCCACAATCTCTGAAAACCCCAGTATTTACTGGGGTTTTCAGATTAACGGTTACAGTTGCCGTTCTACTTACCTTGGCTGTCGGCGTGAACATTCGTCATGCAGACAGAAAAAAAATTTTTGCCTTCTTTTAATGTATTTATTCCTGACGACCTTTCTAAGGAGGCTTATATCCATTGGACTGACAGATTGGGGAAGCGCCATCACGTGAA
>JAHEAS010000854.1 GCA_024642645.1 Saprospirales bacterium
ATATGCGCCAGCAGGCAACAGGCTGCTGTCAATCAGGGAATTGTCCGAGCCAATGGCAAGGGCCATATTTTGCCCAAAAATATTCACCAGCCTTACTTCGTAACCTGTCGTTGGGAGGTTTTCCACCCGGATCCTATCGGAGAACGGGTTTGGGAACACCCGAATGTTCAATTCTGCCAGTTCGTCTGTTCCGGTCATCAGGTCTTGACCGTCGCAATCCTCGTCAATGCCGTTGTTCGCAATTTCCGTAGCACCGGGGTAGATATCGGCGTTGTTGTCATTGCAGTCGTCGGGATTGGCGACATAGTTATCAGGAGCACCCGCACAGGATTGTTGTATCGAATTGGCATCACCAAAGCCGTCGTTATCGCTGTCGAGGTAATAGGTGACCAGCAGCCCTTCGTCAATCTGGCCGTCGCAGTTGTCATCAAACCCATTGCAAATCTCCGTAGCACCGGGATAGACCGCAGCATTATTGTCGTCACAATCATTGCTGTTTGCAACATAATTGGTGGGCGCTGAACAAGCCATCGCAGATGTTGCAGCATTACCAAAGCCGTCGCCGTCGCTATCAAGGTAGTAGGTGACCAGCACACCTTCGTCCACTTGGCTGTTGCAGTTGTCGTCGAGGCCATTGCAAAGTTCCATGGCGCTGGGGTTCACGGCGGCGTTGCTATCGTCGCAGTCGTCGTTGTTTGCAACATAACTGGTGGGCGCTGAACAAGCCATCGCAGAAGCCACAGGGTCGCCAAAGCCATCACCATCCGAGTCAAGGTAATAAGTACTCAAAAGACCCTCGTCAACTTGGCCATCGCAGTTGTCATCAATGCCATTGCAGACTTCAGTGGCACCAATGTTTACATCAGCATTGGTGTCGTCGCAGTCATCGCTGATTGGGACATAATTGGCGGGGGCTGAACAAGCCAACACCGTTATGGCCGAATTGCCAAAGCCGTCACCATCTGCATCGAGGTAAAAAGTGACCAAAAGGCCTTCATCAACTTGGCCATCGCAGTTGTCATCGAGGCCGTTGCAAAGCTCTGTGGCACCGGGGCTCACATCGGCATTGGTATCGTCGCAATCGTTGCCTTGCAGCACGTAGTCGGCACCTGGCGACTGGCAATCATTGAGGGCAGCGCCCGCACCAAAACCATCACCGTCACTGTCCAGGTAGTAATCCTGGTAGGTGATGTTGTCGTCAGCGGTTCCATTGCAGTCGTTGTCCAAGCCATCGCAAGTTTCTGTGGCACCTGGATTGAATGCAGCGTTGTCAGGCTCACAGTCTCCACTCGTGGCCGTCAATTCCGTTTCGAGGAAATAACCCATTGGCCGCAGGCAGTCGGTCTGCGAAGTACCATCGCCGTAGCCGTCACCATCCGCATCGGCATACCAAATTTGGCCAGGGAATTCGTTGGCGTTGTTGTCGTTGCAGTCGTCGGCATTGTCCACAAAATCAACGGGTGCTGAGCACGCCTGCTGCGAAGTGAGCAGGCTACCATAGCCGTCGCCGTCCGCATCGAAATAATAGGTATTGAGCAGGCCTTCGTCAATTTGCGTGTTGCAGTTGTCATCGATGCCGTTGCAGACCTCCGTGGCATCGGCGTTGACCGCTGCATTGTTGTCGTCGCAATCACCGCCGATAGCAACATAATTGGCAGGCTGCGTGCAGGCTAACAGCGACATGGTCAAATCGCCGAACCCATCGCCGTCCGAATCGAGGTAGTAAGTAGAGGCCAAGCCCTCGTCCACGTCACCGTCACAGTTGTCGTCAATGCCGTTGCAGGTTTCTGTGGCACCTGGGTTGACGTCGGCATTATCGTCGTCGCAATCCACGTCGGAGGCATAGCCGTCCATATCGTTGTCGGTGATGGTGGTAAAACGGATATTGTCCAGCAAGAAATAATTGCCCGGATTGGTAGTAGTATAAATAATCAGCGAAAAAGTATCCACCGGGGCATTGGGGTCATTGATATGAATCGGCAAAGAATAGGTCATATAATCCACGTTACCGTCAAAAATGATGGAGTCCAGAAAATAGCCCGCCAAAGTATCCAAGGCAGCTTGGTCACTCTCCAGCGGTGGCAGGTTCTCATCATAAGCACCAAAAATATATAGGGTGTCCGCGGTGTTCCCGACGTGTTTGATGTCAATTTTAAACACATCGGGGACGTCCGAGCAAGCAATGGTGGAGTAAATGTCGCAGACATTGATTTCGGGGTCGTTTTGCAGTTTTGCTGCATACTGTCCCGTACT
>JAHEAS010000855.1 GCA_024642645.1 Saprospirales bacterium
AAGAAGACATGCGTGGTGGCGGGGAGGTTGGGGAAGTAGGGAATTGGGGAAGTAGGGAATTGGGGAAGTAGGGAAGTAGGGAATTGGGGAATTGGGGAATTGGGGAATTGGGGAATTGGGGAATTGGGGAATTGGGGAATTGGGGAATTTAGGTAAAATAAAAAAAGCGGCGCTGCATGTACAGTCGCCGCTTTTCCCAAATCTGATTGTTTTTAAACTTCCTAATTTGGGATGCTAAGTTTTTTTGTGAGACCTAATTTTTGTGAGACCTGTTTACTTTTTTGTGAGACCTAAATTCTTTTGTGAGACCAATTATTAACAAACACCCGACAAATATCGGGGATGGCGAGGAGCATAAAATGGCTATTTTTCAATTTCTGTGACGTTAAAGTCCGTTAACCTGCGGTTAAAAACCCTTAACCCATTAGCATCTCCGCTCGAAATCCGTGTATATTTTCCGGGGAATTTAAGAGTCTGGCCAAAGGAGGTTTTCGGACAGACTCTCAATAGGGGTGAAAACCAATCTCCTGCATCTTTCAAATAAAATCTAAAGTCAAATTCATGAAAACACAACATCTGGTTCTTTTGGCCTTTTTCAGCGTGGTGCTTTTTGGCGCCTGCAGCAATAGGCTCACCTACTTCACCGACGACCTCAACGAACGCTACCGCTGGACGGACGACGAGCTTAAAAAAATCCAGTTCTACGTCTCACAGGACATCGTGCTCAAGCGGGAAGTCTCCGGTGGCGACCGGGAAATCATTTCCGGCAAAATCAAAATCGAGGATGGCCGCCAAATCGAAGAGGTGGTGATACGGAAGGGAACACCCGGTGCCTTCCTCTTCAGCCCGAAGAAAGACCGCTTCGCCATCGGCTTTGAAGAAGGCAACGACCGCTACCTCATGTTCGGTCCAAGCCCCAAGTACAGTGACCGCTTCGTGCTGCTCGCCTCCGACTGGGACCGCCGCACCGGCTCCGTCTCCTACGACGACAAAACCTGGAAAGTCTCCTCCGACGTGGCCTACGCCGCACTGCTGGTTGATTTGCGCAAAATCAACAAAGTGGACGTGAATTCGAGGGTGGCAAAGGGAAGGAAAGTGAATTGAGTTGGCAGCCTGCCCCATTGGGGTTAGACAGTGGGCAATTGGCAGTTTGGGGCTGCTGTGCTGTGGAATTTGAGCTGCGGCTGAAATAATAAATGGGTGGTAAGGTGCTAGATTACAGCATTTTACCACCCATTCTTTTTAATGCCCTCCAATGGTTCGCTGATTAGTATTACATGACTGTCGACTACTACCGCAACTCCAGCAACGCCACCGTCTCCACATGGTGCGTATGCGGGAACATATCTACGGGTTGAATCTTCACCATGCGGTATTTTTCACTCAATAAATTTAGGTCACGGGCCTGTGTGCCGGGATTGCAGCTCACATACACGATTTTCGGCGCTTCCAGTTCCAGAAACATCTTCACCACTTCGACGTGCATGCCCGCACGGGGCGGGTCGGTGATGACGAGGTCAGGTTTGCCATGCTGCTCCGCAAACTCTGCAGTCAGGATGTTCTTCACGTCGCCCGCATAAAAAATGCAGTTCTCCGTGCCGTTCATCTTGGCGTTTTCACCCGCATCCACGATGGCCTCCTTCACCTCCTCGATGCCCACCACCTGCTTGCAATATTTGGCGACATAGAGCGCAATGCTGCCCACGCCCGTGTAGAGGTCGTACACGTTTTCGTTGCCGGTCAGCCCGGCGAACTCCACCACTTTGTCGTACAACACCTTGGCCTGCGTGGAGTTGGTTTGGAAGAAGGACTTTGGGCCAATCTTGAAACGCACATGGCCAAGCTGCTCCTCGATGAAGCCTTTCCCGTGGTAATTTACCATTTCAAGGTCGCCGATATAATCATTCAATTTTGGGTTAATGCAGTACAAAACCGTCGTCAACTGTGGCACCCGCTGGATAACTTCGTCGAGGAAGCGCTTGATTTTCTTCTTATCGTTTTTATGAAAACTCACGATGAGCATCAGCTCGCCGAGCGTCGTCAGGCGAATCATGATATGTCGCATGAAGCCCTCGTTGGCCATGAGGTCGTAGAAGCTGAGGCCATGCTCGTCGGCCACGGCCTTCACGGTTAGGCGGAGTTCGTTGGAGGGGTCGGCTTGCAGGAAACAATGTTTTATGTCCACGATTTTGTCGAAAGCGCCGGGGCGGTGGAAGCCCAGCACGTTCTGACGATTGGAAATACCCGCTT
>JAHEAS010000128.1 GCA_024642645.1 Saprospirales bacterium
AGGCACGATGCCGTCCTTGGCCAGTTCGGTGCGGCGGGCATTGATTTCGTCCGCTGTCCCAGCGCCAGGGTTGGAATAGCTGTAGGTAATGAACCCCGACTCCGATTTGAAATCTTCGAGCATTTCTGTCACCGACCGTTGCAGCCGCTTGAAGCCAGCATTGAATTTGCCTTCCAGCATCACGTTGATGTAAACTTCGGCGTCCAGGTTTTCCATCATCTTCAACGTTGGCTCGGAAAGCGTGAATCGCTTGTCCTCTGTCAGGTCAAAATGGGTAAAAAAGACGTTGCCCAGCACGTTTGCGAAGAGTGCAATGCCGATGATAAGGCCAAGGCGGAGTAGGGATTGGTTGCGGTTATTTTTCACTGATGCTGTTTGTAGTGGTAAGGGAATATTGGAGTCCGAGGGTTGCTTGGCGGTTTAGGCGTTCAAATGGGGCCTTAGCATCGCCAAGGCGTTTTACGCCGTGATAATATTCAAGGCTCAAAATAGCGCGTTCAGACAAATTGTATTGAAATCCTGCCTTTGGACCATAATCAAGTTTATTTAGGCTCTTAATTTCCCCATTGGAATTTGAAGTATTAGTGACACCATTATAAGTAAACTTATTTTGGGAATCAAAGGTGCTTTTGCTTAAATACATTGTTTGCCACCCCAACTTAAGCTGAATTTTTTTGAATCTATACTTAATATAAACAGGAAGTGCAGCATAAGTCAAGTGAGTATGCGATACATCTGTTGAAGAACCAAGAATAATTATCTCAAAGGTCATTGGGTCAAACGTGTATAGTTTATCATTGCGGGTTTCTTTGCTTTCAAAAACAGCATATAGCAACTCAATTCCCAAAATTGACTTGCCCCCAATGCCTTTCTCCAAGAACATGCCTACATTACCAGAAAACACCCACTTCGTGTCTGGACCAGATTTTCCATTCCAAGCTAATTTGCTAATACCAGGGTTAAAAGATATTCCAGCATTAAGGTTTTGAGTGTACACCAAAACGGGCATTAAAAAAGTCAATAGAATTAAAGCAGTTTTCATGATTTCATTTAATGCAAAAAATTTTCACCACTTCCTTTTTTCCAATGAAGTCACCGTCATCGCCACAAATACCCCAATAATCGTCAGGAAATAAACCACATCCCTCGTATCAATCACCCCCCGGCTAATGGAAGTATAGTGGTAATCAATGCCAAGCATCTGCACGATATCATCCACCTTGCCAACAAATACGGGCAGTTTGCTCAAAAACATAAAGCCCCAATGCACCAAAAAGCACAGGAAAACCGCCATCACGAAACTCGCAATCTGGTGGCTTGTGATGGACGATGCAAAAACGCCAATGGCCACGAAGGCACCTGCCAGCGCTACCAAGCCGAGGTACGAACCCATAATGGCCCCACTGTCCAAGTTGCCTTTCGGGCTACCGAGTTGATAGACAGAGATGTAGTAAAGTAGGGTCGGAAGGAGCGCAAACACTGCCAAAGCCAAGCAAGCAAGGAACTTTCCCATCACGATTTGCAGGTCGCTGAGAGGCTTCGTGGCCAGCAGCTCAATCGTGCCTGCCTGCGTTTCCTCTGCAAACGACCGCATCGTCACCGCCGGAATGAGGAAGACGAAAACCATCGGCGCTATGTCAAAAAGCTGGTCTAGGGTGGCGTAGTTGTAGTTCAGCAGGCTCGTGTCCGGGAACACGAACATGACCAAACCCAATATGGCCAAGAAAACACCAATCACGATATAGCCGATTAAAGAGCTAAAAAAGGTGTTGATTTCTTTTAAAAATATGGTGAGCATATGTTTTAAGTAAAAAGGAAAAAGTGAAAAGGAAAAAGTAAACTAGACTGCTTAATTCATCCTTTATTAATCATCATTTACCAATAAATAAGTCGGGTTTCTGTCCACGTATATGAGCAGTGATTTAAATAATTTATCCTTAAGTTCTTCTTTTGGCAATTCCGCAATCGTCTCCACTAAAAGTGAATCGTCGTTAATCCAGTTAAGTAAATTTTCAATCTTAAAATCCGCTACCTCGCCTGTTTCAAAATTTAGCATTTTTTCCACGATAACTTCTTCGTCCCGTACGATATTTCCATGCCGAAACGGCTTGCCGGTGTATGGATTGTAGGCTGCAACCCGGATGGTCTTTTGGCGGTAATCAGGGTAGGTGAAATAGCAGATTTTACCCCGAAGCTTTAAAGCGGCAAAATTGGGCAAGCTCTTGCTGATTTCTTCTTTCGGAACACGAATGGAGGGAACTCCGTCCAGACAAATTGCCCAAATGGA
The DNA here is from genome assembly GCA_024642645.1 of Saprospirales bacterium. Taxonomy (GTDB): domain Bacteria; phylum Bacteroidota; class Bacteroidia; order Chitinophagales; family Saprospiraceae; genus UBA6168. The sequence goes on from JAHEAS010000128.1 coordinate 2,288, forward strand.
ATCCACTGAAAACATGGGCGTGTTTTTTTTCAAAAACACAGCATTCAACTGCGTCAATGAAGTCTGTGGATTGGTGATGATGTCCAGTTTCATAGAGTCCAAAGGCAGGCCTGGTCGGTTGGCCTTCAACTCCGCAAGGTTAAAATAGACGCCATCAGCAAAGCTGAAATTCTTCGTCAGCAAGACTGTATCTTGCCCTAAAAGGGAAGTCCCCAAAAGGGCAGTAAAAAGGGATATGAGCAATACTTTTTTCACCAAAAATCAAACTAAAAATTCAGCAATCATTTATTTTGTCAACTCTGTGAACACATCTTCCACGCTCACCACCTCCTTGTGCATTTCCAACAAAGTCAAGTGGTTGTCCACGGCAAAGCGGAAAATGTCGGCTCGCGTATCGTTGGAAGAAGCGGAGGAAATGCGCCAGCGGTTGCCACCGAGGTGGTCGGCCCGCTTCACGTTTCGGATTTGCTGGAGTTTGTTGGCATTGGTGTTTTGCCCAAACTCCACGGTCACCAGCAGCTCACCCCCTACCCTGCCCTGCAACGTTTCGATGGAATCGTTCGCCACAATTTTACCTTTGTTGATAATGAGCACCCGGTCGCAGAGCGCTGCTACTTCCTGCATGATGTGTGTGCTGAAAATTACGGTCTTTTCCTTGCCCAGCTGCTTGATGACGCTGCGGATTTCCACCAACTGGTTTGGGTCGAGGCCACTGGTCGGCTCGTCGAGAATGAGCACTTCAGGGTCGTGCAACATGGCTTGCGCCAAGCCCACCCGTTGCCTGTAACCTTTTGACAAAGCGCTTATTAGCTTGTGCTGCTCACTTCCCAATCCCGTCAAATCCACCATTTCACCTACCCGGCGGGGCACATTGGGCACTTTGTGAAGCCGAGCCACGAAGCCGAGGTACTCCCGCACGTACATGTCCTTGTAAAGCGGATTGTGCTCAGGTAGGTAGCCGATACGGCGGCGAACTTCCATCGGGTCGGCAGCCACGTCGAAGCCGCAGACTTCAGCCTGACCCTCTGTTTGCGGGATGAAGCAGGTCAAAATTTTCATCGTGGTACTTTTTCCGGCACCATTGGGGCCGAGAAAGCCGAGCACTTCGCCCTTTTTTGCTTCAAAACTGACGTCGTTCACGGCCTTTTGGGAGCCGTAGGTTTTAGTCAGGTGTTGTACTTTTACTGACACTATTCGATTGCGGATTGCGGATTGTGGATTGCGGCAGGTTCTGCTCGAAATCTAAATCCAGGTGACTAGGAGTATTGAGTTATTGAGTTAAGAGTTATTGAGGTTCTGACCGATATCCCAATCTCTCTACAATCCAAAAATTTAAAATCAAAGCCTTCCAAATATTCGATTCCAAAAAGCAACGAGGAATTCAGCAGGATTTTCCGAAATCCACAATCCGCAATCCGCAATCGAAGCGCAAAGCTACTCAACGGCTATGAGGGGTCAAAACTTGTATTTGCCCAAAGACAAAATTGATAAGAAAGTGAGGTAAACTGGACGGGAAGTTGGTAAGGAACCAAAGTTTGGTCGTGTGGCCGCACAAATCAGGTTTACATTGCACAAAAAAAGCCACCAAGCAATTACCTTTGACCTGCTCATCACTCCAATTTCTAAAGTTTCACTTCAACTTTTTTCAACAAATTCAATTTAACAACGGTAATTTCCCAAAGCGGCAATACTTTTTGACCTAATCACTGTAAATCCTGTATTCATGCGTCTATTTTACACACTACTTGTTTTCGGTTTTTTGCACACCTCTTTTTTTGTTGCTGCGCAAAACGCCAACCCCGAAAAAGTCGCCAAAAAACTGCTAGTCCAAATGGCCGAAGCACCAGCGGCTTTTCAGTCTGTGCACCTTGTCCTAGCTGACCAAGTTGACCTCGAAGCCCTCGATGCTCAACTCACAGCCCAGCGTGCGCTGCCGGAACAGCGCTCAGAGACCGTAATTTCTGCACTGAAAACAAAGGCCGCCAGCACTCAAGGCAATCTTTTAACTCAATTAAACAACTCACCGTTGACCAAGCCAGGTTCAGTGGGCAGTTTTTGGGTGGCAAACGCCATCGTCGCAGAAATGAAAAATGAGCTGATAGCCGAACTGAGCAACCGCCCTGACGTGGTTTGGATTGGCCTGAACGCCGAACCACAGCTGGAAGCTTACACCGTGAACCCAGCGCCGCCTGTTGCGATGCCAAACGGACACGAGGTCGGCCTGACTGTCATTGGTGCACCAGTCATGTGGGCAATGGGCTACACTGGTTATGGTCAAAATGCATTGACAAACGATACGGGTGTTGACCCAAACCAACCAGCCTTGAACACCAACTATCGGGGCAATCTGGTGCCAGCCCAACAAGCTTTTTTTGATTACAACGCAGGGCAGCAGTCGCAAATCCCAAATGTGGATGCCTTTGACTGCCAGTATCACGGTACGCATGTCACCGGCACCATCGTCGGTCTCGACCGCATGAACAATGACACCATCGGCGTGGCTTTTAACGCCCAATGGATGGGAGCCGCTTCTATCGTTTGCAATGGCGGGACAGCCCACCTGCTTGCCACTTTCCAGTGGTCAATGGACCCGGATGGCAACCCTGCAACGTCGGAGGACATGGCTGATGTCATCAACAACTCCTGGTACGACCCGGGGTTGGATACGATTGATTGTTTCAGCGTTTACGTGCCACTTTTACAAGCGATGGAAGCGGCGGGCATCGCAGTCGTTTTTTCGGCTGGCAATGCAGGCCCAGGCCCAAGCACTATCACACCGCCACACAATGTTAACTTGAACCTGGTCAATTCATTTACGGTCGGTGCATTGAACGGAAACTCATCCAGCCTGTCCATTGCTGGCTTTTCAAGCCGTGGGCCATCACACTGCGTAGCAACGGATAGTTCGCTAATCATCAAGCCTGAGGTTTCAGCTCCTGGCGTAGATGTGCGCTCCTGTTTGCCCACAGGCTACGGTCTTTTGAGCGGCACATCAATGGCTTCGCCCCATGTTTCTGGTGCGATATGTTTACTAAAAGAAGCCTTTCCGTACCTGCCAGGCAAGGAGCTTAAACTGGCATTGTACTTCACAGCTACCGACCTTGGCCAGCCCGGCGAAGACAACATTTATGGCATGGGCGTCATCAATTTACCAGCAGCGTTCGATTATTTGGTGGCGCAGGGCAACGTGCCTGTTAACCCACATGTGGACAATGATGTTTTTGTGGTTAACTTAGAAATGCCATCAATAACCTGTGCTTCTGAGGTTTCACCCATGATTTTGACAGTTGAAAATGGTGGCACAAATCCGCTGACTTCTTTTGAAATAAAGTATGAGGCAGGCAGCGATTCTTATTCCCTTGGATGGGTAGGCAACTTAGCTCAGCGGGAGCGGACTACCATTCAGTTGCCAACTTTGGGCGCCTCACCCGGCAACTACCGCTTTCGTGTGACGCTGCTTAACCCGAATGGCGTCGCTGATGAGCGGCCTTTGAACAACGTCATTGAAAGAAAAATCGAAGTGCTTTCTCGGGAGCGGCTGCAAGTGCAGTCGGAGGGCGCAGCCACCGCTTGCGAAGGCGCATCGGCACTGCTTCGGGCCGAATACGATGGCCCCGGCTATGCCACCGTCAAGTGGTACGACGAGCCATTTGGTGGAGTGGCGATTGGTCAGGGCATGGTCTTCACGACACAGCCATTGGCACAAGCGGACACGTTTTACGCTGAGGCAATTTACACACTGCCAGCTGGTTTGCCCAACAAGAATACTGCCCCGAATGAATTGCTCGAAGATGAGGAGGTAGGCCTGGTATTCAACGCACTTAGGCCATTTAAGCTCAAATCGGTCAAAGTCTTTGCAGAAACAACGGGCTTGCGTCAGTTTATTCTGCTAGACAACAACGGCGACGAGGTGGAACATTCCGTCATCAATGTCAACTCTGTTGGTTTTTTCGAGGTGATGCTTAACTGGAATGTGCCAGCTCAAAATAACCTTCAAATCATCAAAAACGGCGGGAAGGGACTTTTTGGTAACACGGCGGATGTTGATTACCCTATCGAGCAGCCGGATCTGGTCAAAATAAAAGGTACCAACAATGGCAACAGCAACGCCTATTACTTCTTTTATGATTGGCAAATTGAAATCCCAGAGGTTTGCGAACGCTCCGAAATTATTGTTCCGGTGAATTCAGCGGGTAGTTCGCCGGGGGCATCTTTCAGCCTTTCTGCCGATAGCATCGACTTGACGAATAACCAACAGGTTATTTTCACCAATACCAGCACCGACAATGTAGCCAGCTTCGATTGGAACTTTGGCGATGGGACCGGTAGTAGCGAGGAAAGTCCTTCACATTCCTACACCGCCCCGGGTACTTACATCGTTAGCCTGGCAATAACTAGTATCGATGGTTGTTCAGCTTATGCCCTCGATACCATTCTTGTGACAAACAACGGTGTAAGTGCTGCTGACCCTGGCCGTCTGCTTCCTGAAAATGTAGCGGTTTACCCCAACCCAGCAAGCCAAACGGTCAATGTCCAACTCGACCTTCATGCGGTGAAAATGGTAGAACTGCAACTCACTGACATGACGGGAAAACCTGTTCGCTCGACTGCTCGTATTGCTTCGCAAAAAGACCTTTTGCAGCTAGACATCGCTGACCTTGCTACTGGCATTTACTTTTTGGTGGTGAAAATGGAAGGTGAAAGTTCGGTTTGGAAGGTGGTCAAGCTTTAAGAGCATGAGAAAGTGAGGGGGATGAGCGAGTGAGCATGGTCTTAGACAAATTAATGACATTTAATTTTGTCAAAATGAAACGAAAATACCTGTTTTTGCTGGCCATTTTGGGGTTTCTCCCAAAGTTACTTTGGGCATCGGAGCCAGAACAGGTACTCACCGGGGTTTACCTGATGAACCTCTACGACTTGAACTTGGACGAGAATAGTTTTTATGCGGATTTCTATGTCTGGTTCAAATGGAAGGGAGAAATTGACCCCACAGGCATTGAGTTCGTGAACATGGTGGAGAAGTGGGGCATGACCCAAGAACCTTTTGAGGACACCATCATCCTGCTTGACGGTGGCTGGAAATACCAAGGGTTCCGAGTAGAGGGCAGGTTTTTTCATCCGTTTGAATTGCAACGTTTCCCGTTGGACCGACATCCGCTCGAATTGCACATGGAGCACCCGGACTACCCTGCAAGCGAGCTTGTTTTTGTAAAAGACACCACCTCATCGCCTATTTACTACCGACCGGAATTGGCATTGGCTGGGTGGGAACTGCTGGGCGCCGAACTTTTGACAAAAACGCACAATTATGAAACCGACTTCGGCAACCCTGACAATCCCGCCATCAATTTTTCCGACTTCGTCTTTCGTTTTAGCATCACCCGGCCGGTAAGTTATTTTGTGCTGAAATTATTGTTACCACTCACCATCGTCATCTTCGCAGCGTTGGGCGCACTGCTTTTCTTCCCAAGTTATGTGGATGCTCGAATCAGTTTGCCAGTAGGAAGCCTGCTAACTGCCGTTTTCCTCCAGCAGAGTTATGCTGACGCCCTGCCGGACGTGGGCTATATGGTTTTGATGGACAAAATTTACCTGCTCGCTTATGGATTGATTGCTGCAGTGATGTTCCAGCTCATCCTCACGGGCAATAAACTTCAACGGTTCAAGAAGAAGGAACTGGACCTGCATCGCCTGAAAATTAGAGAACGGAAAATGGCGGCTTTTTTCCTTGCTGTTTATTTTATTGGAACGCTTTTGCTTGTTTTCTTTGATTAATGTCCCCGTTTCAAAATGAATTATTTTATGATTTCAGCTTATCAAAAAATGAAAAAACACTCGTCGCTCCTCGTTTTTGGTTTTATCTCAATTGCTCTCCTTCTTGGCAGCTGC
>JAHEAS010000129.1 GCA_024642645.1 Saprospirales bacterium
GTTCGGCTCGGTGTGGAAGGCGAGGCTGTTGTTTCGGTAAGCCTTCGGGTCGTTCAGGCCGAAGCCCCAGTCGGTGTCGTAGAGAATCCAGCGCCAGCGACCGTTTGGGGTCTGGGGCCGCCAGTATTTGATGTTGCCGCCGGCGTCCTGGTTGTCGAAAAAGATTTGCGCCACTTGGTAGTCGATGAAGTTGTTCACCTCCATTTGCGAAGCAACATGGGCAAAATTGGCATCGTTGGCGAGGCTGTTTTTTTCCAAAAACCGGAGGAGCCGCTGGTAGTGCCTAGTGGAACCGTAGCGACGGGTGAGGCGGTGCTCGATGAGGTCAATGCTGTCGGCATCCACGTTGAAATGACTAGCGATGAAATAGCGGTTGACCTTTTCCCGGAGGTTGTAGATGCCCCAATATTTGCCGTTGATGTACACATGGGCAGGGCGGTAGTCCTGAGTTTCGAGGTCCCAATGCCGAACGAGGTGGGTCATCAGTGCATCCCGAAAATGGGTTTTGCCGAAGTCGCTACCACTGTTGCGCAGCACAAGGTACTTGAATTTTTTCAGGCCTTTTTTACCGAAAAATGGATAGCGAAAACGGTTGTCGCCATATCGGCTGCGGGATACGAGTGCGATTGATTTTTGGGGAAAAAGGCGGCTCATGCCCCCGAACAGCCGAAATCCCACCTGGTCGTGCCACTTGAGCTTGCCGTCCGGTTCAAAGAACTCAAAATTGGCGCTGACTTCCCGGCGGCTCCAGAAGTTGGCGCCGGGCTGCATCCATAGGGAGTCGTTGGCGTTTGTGCCCTTCACGAACAGACCCCACTCGGGGTCAAATAACGTGGAGGAGGAGATGGACAGCGAAACGACGGGGAGGCTGGTCTCTGGTTCGTTGACAAAATAGGTGTTGGAAAAGACGGGGCTTGTTTCGCCCTTCAGTAGGGCAAACGCTCGCACCACCGTCGTTTTTTCGATGGGAATTGGGTTGGTATAGCGCTGGGAATTGGCAGTGGGGCGTGAACCGTCAGTGGTGTAGTAAATGGCCACACCATGGGCCAGCAACTGGACACTGGTGGCATCGGTAAAAAAACCACCCTCCGGCACAAACTCCATGGAAAGCCGTGGCGGAAGGTAAGCCGTGTTGGTTGTCGTTTTTTGACCGAAAACAACATTGCCCATGAATAAAAATAGGGCAAGGCTCGAAAATAAATAAGGCAAGTGCTGTGGCTTGCGCATGACGGGTTTTCCTTAATTTTGATAGACTATTTTAACGCAATGCTGACGTTTTCAGCGTCAAATGTATTGTAGTTTTTTAAAAGCAAGGATTTGACGTTGGAAAATTCATAACTTCACAGGGGACTGCTAGGCGGAATGCCAGATATTCCTCCACTAATTTCAAACCAAAAAGACGCTAAATGTTCAGTCAGATTTGTATTGCCATACTCCGCCTTTTCGGTTGGCGCATCGAGGGGCGATATGCCTCCGAGCTGCCCAAGGTCATCATCATCGTGGTGCCGCACACTTCGAATTGGGATTTTCCGCTCGGCCTCCTCGTGCGCGTGACACTGAAAACCAAGGTTCGTTTCATTGCAAAGAGTAGCCTATTCAAACCCCCATTTGGGTGGTTGTTCTGGTGGCTGGGCGGCTACCCGGTGGAGCGTTCACGTAGTACCAATTTTGTGCAAACGATGACGGAAATTTACCAAAAAGAACCAAAGTTCCATACAGTGATAGCCCCAGAGGGCAGCCGGAGCAAGGTGGACAAACTAAAAACTGGGTTTTACCATATCGCTGTAGGTGGTGGAGCGGCCATCGTGATGTGCCGCTTCGACTGGGGTCGCAAGGTGGTCGAGTTCAGGGAACCTTTTTTCCCGTCGGGCGATATTGAAGCCGATTTTAAGATAATTGACGACTACTTTAGGGGCGTTCAAGGGAAAAACCCAACGCAAGGGTATTTGTATAAAGGCTGACGAATAGTCCAGATTATTCTGTATTGCAAGGTGCATTGAAAAACCTTTGCCCATCTTCGCAGTTATTCAACTTAAATTAATCACCAATATTAACATTGCTTATGAAGTTTAAAAACATCTACACAGTTGCAGGCATAATTGGCCTTTTTTTCTTGCTCCAAAGCCGCTCGGGCGGACCAGCCACGCAGGCAAACCTTCGAGTAACGGGCGCCCCGGGCGATGGTACTTGTGCCAACCAGACCTGCCACACGGCTGGTTCGTTCAGCCCAACAGTTTCCATGTCGCTGTTCGATGGTGCAAACCTGGCCATCAAGTACGACCCGGGTAAGACCTACACTTTGAGAGTTACCAACAGCCCTATCAATGGCATGCCAGCCAGGTACGGCTTTCAGGCTGTTTCACTAGCCTCTGGTGATCTACAGGCTGGCGAATGGGGCACTACTCCAACGGGTATGGCCCAAAAAACAGTAGCAAACAGAAAGTACATTGAACACAGTGCACCAGCTACCAGTGGTGTATTCGAGCTGCCCTGGGTAGCTCCAGCGGCAGGCACCGGAGATGTAACTTTTTATGCCGCCAGTCTTGCTTCCAACTTCAACGGACAGACTTCTGGCGATGGAATGGCTAAAAACTCGCTCGTTATTCAGGAAAACGGCGGCGTGAGCAGCACAGACGAGCTTGGCCAAGACCTCGCCACACTGGAAGTAATGCCAAATCCTGTGGCTGATGTGCTGAACCTTCGCATCACGAGCAGCTTTGTTGGGGAGCACAAAATCCGTATTTTTAGCACTACCGGTGCCATGCTCAAAACGACGCCAGTGAGCTTGCAAGCGGGACAAACCACTGCGAACTTACCGGTGAGCGAATTGGCACCAGGGCTTTACCTCGTGCAGCTTTGCGGCAGCGGACACATGGCTGCGGTGCAGATGCTCAAGCAGTAGATTTTGAGGAGTTCGTTTCGATTTTCGATTACGACTGCTCAAAGCGCTGGAGAATCCTGTTTCGTTTGCGGAGCAGGATTCTTTTTTTGCCTGCGGCAATGGGCTAGGCTGCCCCGACATTGCGCCAACAACAACTTTTGCATGAAAATTGCGTTTCCAGCCTTGGGTAATTGTCCATTTTCATGTTCCAAAAAATAGACTTCATGCGGTTTTTCCTGCTCTTCGCAACTTTTGTCCTTCTTCCACTCCTCGCCCCTGCACAGGATTCTAAACTTGCGCAGCAATACTACCAAGATGGCGAGTTTGAAAAAGCCGCCGTGCTGTACGAGAAACTGTATGTCCAAAACAACAAAAATGATTTCTACTTCGACCGCTACATCGAGTGCCTGTTGGCTTCGAAAAAATTTGACGAAGTAGAAAACGCCCTGAAAAAAGAACTGAAAGAAACCCCCGACAACATCAGGCTTTACGTGACCTACGGCAACCTCTACGAGCGGCAGTTTCAGGAAGAAAAAGCAAAGGAACAGTACGAAAAGGCCATTAAGAAAATGCCTGCCGACCAGTACCAAATCACTCGACTTGCAGGTGCTTTTGCCAACCTAGCCAAATACGACGAGGCTATCAAAACTTATGAAACCGGTGGCCAGTTGCTCAAGGACAAAGAGGTTTTTTCCCTCAACCTCGCCGAGCTGTACCGCCGCAAAGGCGATGTGCCCAAAATGATGGAAAACTACCTCATCAGCATCACGTCCTACCCTGAGCGGCTCAACACCGTAAAGAGCCAACTGCAACGTTATGTCACCACCCAAGAGGACTACGCAGAGCTGCAAGCACAGCTCTACGACCGCATCCAAAAAGACCCCAATGCCTTCCACTTCACGGAGCTGCTACAATGGGTTTTTGTGCAAACCAAAGACTATAAAAATGCCCTTCGTCAGGCCAAGGCCCTCGACCGCAGACTAAACGAAAACGGCGCAAGGATATACCAGTTGGCTGTTACCGCCTTTAATGACAAGGACTACGACGCTGCCATCGCCTCTTACGATTATATCGTGACGGAACTGGGCTACTCCTCCTCTTTTTACCTCGATTCCAAACGAGAGTCGCTCCGCTCCCGCCGTCTCAAACTGGTGGAAGGCTACAGCTACACCCAGGCTGACTTGCGGGAAGTGGAAAATGCCTACGAGAATTTTCTAAACGAATCGGGAAGGAACAAAACCACTGCCTCCATCATCGCTGAGTTGGCCGATCTGGAGGCGTTTTACCTCAACGACCTCGACAAGGCCATTGCGCTGCTGAGCGAAATGATTACCTACCCCGGCATTGACGCCCGAATTCAGGCGAGAGGCAAGCTAAGTCTCGGTGATTTTTATTTGATGAAAGATGAAATTTGGGAGTCCACACTTTTGTATTCCCAAGTGGACAAGGACTTCAATGAGGACCAACTCGGCCACGAGGCCCGTTTCCGCAACGCCAAACTATCCTATTACAATGGTGACTTCCAATGGGCACAGGCGCAGTTCGACGTACTGAAATCGTCCACCTCCAAGCTCATCGCCAACGATGCACTCGACCTCTCGGTGTTTATCATGGACAACCTCGGGCTGGACACCACCGACACGGCACTCAGGCTCTACGCCGAGGCTGATTTGCTGACCTTTCAGAACCGTTTTGGAGATGCCTTCGGCAAATTGGACTCGCTCATCACCGCCTTCCCCAAACACTCCCTCGAAGATGACGTGCTTTACGCAAGGGCAAAAATCTATTCCAAGCAGCGCGCATACGACCAAGCCATTGCGCTTTACCAGCAAATTGTGGAGAAATACCCCGAGGAAATACGGGCAGACAATGCCCTTTTTGAAATGGCTGAACTCTACGAAACCCAGCTCAACGACACAGTCAAGGCCATGGAGTATTATGAAAAAATCTTCCTGGACTACTCCGGTAGCACATTTTCCATAGAGGCTCGCAAACGCTTCAGGCGTTTACGAGGGGATAACTTGAACTAAGGCGTTAACCTCGTCGCCCTACAATCTGCTGTTAAAGAAAGGCTGACTATTTCTTAACAAACTGGGCAGCCGTTTCAAACCGCTCGCTCCTTATTTCAACAAAATAAACCCCACTCGACCATTGGCCTATCTCGTAACTCAGCTCATATTCCCCCAGTTCAACGCTTCTTTTTTCCTGTAAAATAATCTTACCGGTTGAGTCCTTGAAAATCAACTCCACTTCATCATCAACTGGTACGGAGAAATTGACGGTGAGCTTTTCTTGGGCAGGGTTCGGGAACAATTTCAAACCAAAATATTGCTCGCCTTTTATCTCCACGGCAGGGGTGGATTGTTTGTTCAAAAACACTTTGTACACCTTGCCCGAAGCGTTGCTTAGGGTGCCATCGTCAATGAAAAGAATATTGGGCAAACTGCTTTCGATGCCACCCACCACGTAGCCAATCAGGGTGTTTTCGTTGGGCAATGCGTCCAAATTAACGATGCCGTCCTGAGACATTGCTAGGCTGGCAGCAGGTAAGAAGGTGGCACCCGCACCCAGCAGGCTTGGCATTTCACCCAATTTAAGTTCCGTCATGGAGCCGTCCGCCTTGCGTGTGATGAGGCTAATGGTTTTCACAAAGGGCACTTCAGGGTCGTCTTTGAGCACGCCATCGGCATTGAGGTAGTAGCGGCTGATGCCGCCAAAGAACAGCGTGTGCATCTCATTTTGCGTAGCTGAAAAGAAGCCGGCATGGGCGGTGTGGTATTGGTTCAGGTACTGGTTGAAGTTGTTGTTGACCGTGTAGCTGCCGGGGAAAACGTCCACGGTGTTGAGCCAAGGCAGGTCTTGGTCGTATTGGAATACGCCGCTGAAGACGGTAAAGCCTTGGCTTCCGTTGGGGAAGATTTGCGGTGCCATGTTGTAGTCCCGGCGGTGCAAATTGGCGGTATCGACGGTTTCGGCGTAGCTGCTTACCGTCAGTGATGTTCCGTTATCATCGATATTAAATTGCTTGATGGCGTTCGAGTATTTTTGGTAAAAACCGGGCCCGTGGTCGGGGCCATGCGGATTGTAACGTCCTTGGAAAACTTGTCCGCCAACTAAGAAAAATTCGTCATTGAGCAATCCGAGGTAACCACCCGTCACCCGCAGCCGCTCGTCGGTGAGCTGCCGGAAGTAAGGTGCTACCGGGGCATTTGTGACGACCGCTGCCACCAGTCCCGACAGGTCAACCGCCGTCAAGTAGGGGTAGGTGACCCACTCGCCGACCGTGGGGCTGTAGCCATAGCCGCCGGTGATGTAGAGCACATCGCCCCGCTGCACGTATTCCATATTGGAGGATTGGAGTTGCTCCATGAGGTCAACCGACAGTTCGTTCAGCGGCTTTGACCATACTTGTTTGGTGGCGATGTCTGTCACCCAGATGTTCAGGTTGTTGAAATCGGGGTCGAAAGCAGCGAAGGGCTGCCGCTGGTGCAGGCCGTCCGTGCGTCCACCGATGAAGACCCATTTACCGTCATAATTGCCATCCACGAAGGAGTGGAGCGCCGGGAAATTTGGAAACGGTTCCTCTTGGAGTGTGGCTGAAAAGCTGGCATTTTGTGCCAACATTTTCACTAAGAACAAAGTAAAAGCTATTGTAAATACTGAATTTTTCATGTAAAATTTGATTTAAGCGGAGTCCAAAATTTAAAACAGCCCCAAAATAAAAAACACTGTGTGATACCGTTGGGGGTAAAAGTCACACAGTGTTTTTATTTAACGGAAAATGATGAAAATCAGGCCGCTACTGCTACAGGCTGCCGGCCAAGCTCCTTCAATGCCCGGAAGTGGGAGTAGATGGCTTGGCGAGTAGTGCGGTACTCATTGTAAGGCAGGCCAAACTCAAGCGCCGTTTCTTTCACAATTTTTGAAATCTTCGGGTAATGAACATGGCTGATGTTCGGGAAGATGTGGTGCTCAATCTGGTAGTTGAGTCCACCTACAAAGAACGAGACCAGCCAGTTTTTTCTTGCAAAATTGGCAGTGGTGGCCAACTGGTGGATGGCCCAGGTATTTTCCATATTCCCACCTTCGTCCGGTATCGGGTTGTCCGTGCTTTCGACCACGTGCGCCAATTGGAACACTAGTGCCAGGATTACACCAGCGGTGTAGTGCATCACGAAGAAGCCAATCAGTACCTTCCACCATGCCACGTCCAGCACGATGATAGGCAGCACCACCCAAATCGCTATGTACAGGATTTTGGTGACGATGAGAATGGACCACTCCTTGGTCGGGTTCACTTTTTTGTCAAAAGAAATGCCCCGGCTGATGTAGCCTTTCATCTGCTTGTAGTCTTTGCTGATGGCCCAGCTGATGGTCATGAGGCCATATAGCAATACACTGTAGTAGTGCTGAAATTTGTGGAAGCGCTTCCAATCTTGCTCCTTATGGAGGCGCAGGAGGCCACGGGCATCAATGTCTTCGTCCATGCCGTGGATGTTGGTATAGGTATGGTGCAACACGTTGTGCTGTACTTTCCAGTTGTACACATTGCCCGCCAGGATGTAGATGGAACTCCCCATGAGGTTGTTCACAAATCGGTTGCGGGAGTAGGTGCCGTGGTTGCCGTCGTGCATCACGCACATGCCCACGAAGGACATGCCCATTCCCAGCACGATGGTGAAAAGCAGCATCGCCCACTGGTTGAAGTTGTTGGAGATGATGAGGAAATACGGCGTCAGAAAGATGCTGAACACGACCGCAGACTTGACGTACAGCTTCCAATTGCCGTACTTGCTGATGTCGTTTTGTTGAAAATAGGCGTTCACACGGCTGTTCAGCGTTTTAAAAAAATCCGTGCTGTCCGTTCTAGGAAACTTGATTGCTGAATAATTCATTGATGTAGTTTGAAAATAAAATGCTTGAAACCAAAATTTTATCTGTTCTAGTTACTCGGGATACGAGAACAAAAGCCCGGGTTTTAAGTTTCCACCCGGGAGGTTCACTGTAAATGGGAGGGTTCTTAGCAGGTTGCGCAAAAAATTTGAGCCTGCAAAAATAGGAAAAGAATTTAACCACCAACCCCTTTGACAAATATCAGTCCCGTTAATCTGCGAAACAGTACGTGGCGTATGCTAATATTGCCAGAATATCTATGAAACTTAACGATAGGTTCATGCACAAACATTTCAACATCACCATCCGGGGCAAGGTGCAGGGCGTTTGGTACCGAGCCTCGGCGCAGCAGGCTGCCCAGCGGTTTGGCTTGGTTGGCTTCGTGAAAAACCTGCCGGATGGT
>JAHEAS010000856.1 GCA_024642645.1 Saprospirales bacterium
ACTGAGTTTGAAAGGTCGCAAAACCGAGCAGTACGCCTGGCTAGACGACACCGAAGCCGCCGAAAAAGTCCTCACATTCAAGGACGAAAAGCAGTCGAAACTGACGCTGCATTTGCCCCAAATCCACTGTGCATCGTGCATCTGGCTCCTCGAAAACCTGCACAAACTTTCCCCAGCCATTTTCGCCACCAAAGTCAACTTCCTCAAGCGGGAAGCCACCATCACCTTCGACCACAGCGCTACTTCGCTGCGCAAAGTCGCCGAACTGCTCGCCAGCATCGGCTACCCGCCCGACCTCAACCTTGGCACCTTGGAGGGCACGGCCCGCAAGCCCGTCAGCCGTCGGCTCATTTACCAGCTTGGTGTAGCAGGGTTCGCCTTCGGCAACATCATGCTCCTCAGCTTCCCGGAGTACCTTGGCTTGCAAGAGTCAGAGCAGTGGATGCGCCAACTCTTCGGCTGGTTGAACCTCGCACTGGCGACCCCTGTAGCCTTCTACTGCGGTCGGGATTACCTCGATTCCGCTTGGGCGACCCTCCGCACCCGCCAGCTCAGCATTGACGTGCCGTTGGCACTCGGCATCGTAGTGCTCTATTTCCGCAGCGCTTTTGAAATTATCACCGACACGGGTGCTGGCTATATGGACAGCCTCGCCGGGCTGGTATTTTTCCTGCTCATCGGCAAGTGGTTCCAGCAGATGACCTACCACCGGATATCGTTTGACCGAGATTACAAGTCGTATTTCCCAATTGCAGCGACGAGACTTGTCAGGTCTTTGAGACCTGACAAGTCTGACCCTGAACTCGAAAGTGTTTCCGTAAACAAACTCGAACCCGGCGACCGTATCTTGCTCCGCAACGGCGAACTCGTACCTGCCGATGGCATTTTGAAAAAGGGCATTGCAAAGCTTGACTACAGTTTCGTAACGGGTGAGGCAGAACCCGTGGAGCGCCGTTCTGGTGAAAAAATCTACGCCGGAGGACGCCACCTCGGCGACGCTATCGAGCTACTGCTGACCAAAAAAGTGAGCCAGAGCTACCTCACCCAGCTTTGGAACGACGACGCTTTTCACCAAGAAAAACTGATGGGGACGAGCCACTTGGCCAACCAAGTCAGCCGATATTTCACCATCATCATCCTCGCCATCGCCTTCGGCACACTGGCCTACTGGCTGTTTGTCCCTGTGGGAAAGATTGACACCCGGACCGCTTTCAACGCCTTCACGGCGGTGCTCATCATCGCCTGCCCCTGCGCCGCTGCACTCAATGTACCGTTCACGCTCGGCAATGCCGTTCGCATCCTCGCCCGCCACGGTTTTTACCTCAAAAACACAAATGTGGTGGAGGCACTTCGCAAGGTCACGGCGGTGGTTTTTGATAAAACGGGAACGTTGACAGAAGCGGGCGGAACTAGCAATTTGGAGTACGTTGGGCACCAATTGAGCGAGGAAGAAATGGCTTGGGTGAAAGCCTTGGCGGGCAATTCTTCGCATCCGATTAGTCGGCAAATTTCAGTTGGAAGTTGGCAGTTGGAAGTTCACCCCTTTGGGGTTGGCAGTCAGGGACTAGGAACTACCGCCAAAGTCGTTGATTTTGAAGAACATACAGGAAAAGGTATTGAAGCTAAATTTGACAAAAATCACGTTCGCATTGGCTCTGCTGCATTTATCTCTGCTGGCAAAAACGCACCTGCCGACGCCACCGTTTTCATCGAAATAAACGGCGAGACAAAAGGCGGTTGGGTGCTTCGCAACCAATACCGCAGCGCCGCTTGGCCTGTCGTGGATTATTTCAAAAATTGGGGTAAAACCTTCCTCCTTTCCGGTGACAATGAGCGAGAGAAGGCGTTTTTGTTGCCAAAATTTGCGCAGCAACCCAACAACTCAATCCACTTCAACCAAAGCCCCCAGGACAAACTCAACTTCATCAAAACCCAGCAGACCGAAGGCGATACCGTACTCATGCTTGGCGATGGTCTGAACGATGCCGGGGCGCTCCGCCAAGCTGACGTGGGCATCGTCATCGCCGAGGATGTGAACAATTTCACCCCCGCCTGCGACGCCGTTTTGGATGCCAAAAAATTCGGGCAACTCCCTGATTTTCTGGATTTTGCAAAGAAAAGCATCTACTTGGTTTATGCCGCTTGGGCGCTCGCAGCACTGTACAACGTGGTAGGACTTTGGTTCGCCATTCGTGGTGAACTTTCGCCCGTTGTAGCCGCAATCCTGATGCCTTTGAGCAGCTTGACA
>JAHEAS010000857.1 GCA_024642645.1 Saprospirales bacterium
AGTTTCTGAAGAGATGCAATCGGCTATCATTTCCAGGCAACAAGAACGATTGGCGAACATCATGACCAAAACGGAAGTGAAGTTCAGCACCATATCGTTACGCAACCGGGAAGGAAGTAATGAACTAAAGAAAATCAAGAAATCCGACAATGATTGGCGCTATACTTTCATTGATTTTGACCTAGACAACGTTGACAAAGATGCGATTATTGATGAAACATTTGTACTCCAAGTTTTTGACATCGATAACAACGAAGTAGTGCCCTTTAATGAAAAAAACATGGCGTTTCCAAACAGTGAAATGGGCGCTTATGGATATAAATTTAAATACGACGGTAAACCCGTCTCAGTCAGGTACATCAATACGCAGCCTAAAGAAGGTAGCAACTATGAAATTAGGTTGATGTATTTTAAAAACGGACTGACCTTCAAGTTGGCCAATGGAGCAAGGAAAATTGTAGAATCTGGAAAAGTTACCATTGACTGACACATCAAATTTGGAAAGCCTTTATCTCAATAGAAGTTGTTTTTGGGCAGTGGCTTTAGGGCTACTGCCTTTTTTTTATTCCTTTCTCCAGCTATTTTCAATTTAGTTTTATCAAAATTTTCAGGTCAAGCTTCCCTACATTTGCTGTATGTACCTGAAGCAAATCAAACTCACCAATTTTAGGAATTACGAAGTCCAATCTATCGAATTTTCGGAGCGCTTAAACCTGATTTCGGGGCTGAATGGCATGGGTAAAACCAACCTGTTGGATGCAGTTTACTACCTCTGCATGGGCAAGAGCTACTTCCAGAGTACTGACAAAAATGTGGTTAGAAAAGGTGAGCAGTTTTTTAGGCTTGAAGGCCATTTCGAGTTGGATAAGTCTGAAAAAATCGTGGCGAAAGTTGTTCCTGGTGATCAAAAAACCATGGAGCGGAACGACTCACCCTACCCTCGCCTATCCGACCATGTTGGCTTGCTACCAGTCGTTTTTATGGCTCCTGACGATACCGCATTGGCGCTGGAAGGTAGTGAAGAACGCCGAAGGTTCATGGATAACACACTTTGCCAACTCGACCATAACTACCTTGAATCATTAGTCACGTACAACAAACTTTTGGAAAAACGCAATTCCCTGCTTCGCCAGTTTGCGATACAGGGTGGATTCAATCAGCTTCTGGTCGAAACCTACAACAGTCAAATGGAGGTTCCAGCCCTCCATATTTTTGAAAAAAGACATTGGTTCAACCAACTTTTTCAGCCAGTCTTTAACCATTTTTATGCTGCTATCAGCAGTGAGGCCGAACTTGTGAATTGCATTTATCGCTCTCAACTTTCAGAAAGCACCTTTGCTGAACTGCTGAAAAAAAGCTTGGAAAAAGACCGCCAACTGCAACGGACCAGTATCGGAATTCACCGAGACGACCTGGCTTTCCAGCTAAAAAACCTGCCACTCAAACGGTTTGCTTCGCAAGGGCAGCTCAAATCATTTGTGCTGTCGATGAAATTGGCGCAGTATGAGCTTTTACGACAGCACAAACAAAAACTTCCTATTCTATTGCTTGACGACCTTTTCGACAAATTGGATGACCAACGGGCCAGTCAGTTAATTGAACTGCTAGTTAAGGGCGAATTTGGTCAGGTTTTCATCACAGACACCCACCCTCAGCGAGCGGAAGAGATGGCACGCAAATTCAGTGGCGCTTATAAAAAAATGGAAATAGAGAATGGAAAGTTGGTGAGTTGACACCTAGGCTTTTACCCGTTTTAGAATAATGAAAATTGTGACATATTGAATTCGAATGAAATAGGCGTCTCTGCTAATTCCAACTTATAGATATCATTCAAAATTTGGAGAAACAAAATTATTGTTCAATAATGTTTTGTGAAACTAAAAACCGTACCTTTGCGCCGCTGTAACTGATTTCCGTAATCACTAACGGCTAAAAACAGGCTCATGGGATGAGTTGATGTTTTGCAAAATGGTATTTTATGAAATCCAAATTGTTGAAAATCAGCAAGTTACAGCAACATGTGCGGTGTTTTTTGCGCAATTTTTAAGTCTTAATGGCAATTTATTTAACAATCGAGAAGAAGCAAGAAATCTTCCAAAAGTTCGGCGGTAACGAAAACAATACCGGCTCTATCGAAGGACAAGTAGCACTTTTTACCTTCCGTATCAAAAGCCTTTCCGAGCATCTCAACAAATTTAAGAAGGACCACGCAACCCGTCGCAGCCTCATCATGATGGTTGGCAAA
>JAHEAS010000858.1 GCA_024642645.1 Saprospirales bacterium
TCCAGCTTAGTTTTGGTTACCGCTTCAATACTATCGGCGATGCCTTTATGCCAGCCGTTGAAGTGCAGTACCGAGATTTGATGGTGGGTTTGAGTTGGGACATGAACGTTTCGCAATTCTCTGAGGCCACCCGGCACAACGGTGGCCCGGAAATCGCCATCCGATATATTTTCCATAAGGTTTACCCCATTAAGTTGTTCAAGGCATGTCCGTTGATATAAACCTATGCCTTTGTTCCTAATCCCTTGATTTTTATAAGACTATGAACATTTATCCAAAAATAATTAATTGGCAAATGAAGCGGATTTTCCCCTTGTTCTTGCTCATTGCATTCGGAGCAAATTTGGCGACTGGCCAAACCTCCAAACAGTACTTGAAAGCAGCTGATGAGGAGTTCAAAAACTTGAACTACTACGCAGCCATGAAGCATTATCAGGAAGCCATGCTCATTGAGGGTGAGCAACCTGAGGTCCTTTTTAAGTATGCTGAAGCCGCTCGGCTTTTTGAGTCCTATACTTTTGCTGATACCGCATATACAAAGGTCATTGCCAGTGAAAAGGCACCCAACTATCCACTTTCCAAATTTTGGCTGGCAACGGTCATGAAAAAGCAGGGCAAGTACGAGCAATCGCAATCATTTTTTCAGCAGTTTGTTGATGAACATGGGGCTGCGTACCCTGAAAATACGGCGGTTGCGAAGCTAGAAATTGAGCAGCTAAATTGGGCCATTGAAGCGATAAAGCACCCCGACGAAAACGTGATGGTTGAACGACTGGGTAACGACATCAATACACCTTGGTCGGAGTTTGCGCCACAATTGAGGGGAGCTGACCTCTATTATTCTTCACTCAGTGAGCAGCGGGAGTTTAAGAAAGGCGAGGCGCCACGCCAGTATGTCATCGAGATGAAAGCAAAAGATGCCAAAGGGAAGGGGGTGAAACTGTCAATCAATGATAAAAAGCGGCACACGGCACACGCCGATTTCAACCAAGATTACCAGAAAATTTACTACTGCCTCTGTGATTATGTGGGGGATAAAACAGAGGTGCGCTGTGAAATCTGGTCCCGTCAAGTGATTTCGGCTGACAGCTTTGGCGCACCTGTAAAATTGCCTGCCAGTATAAATAAACCCGGCTATACAACTACCGACCCAATGGTCAGTTACGATGAGACGACTGGCAAAGACTGGTTGTTTTTTGTGTCTGACAGGCCAGGCGGGCTAGGGAAGTTGGATATCTGGTCAGTAAAAGTAGAAGGAGATACTACCTTCTCAACCCCCGTGAATGAAACCTTGCTTAATACTCCCGGTAACGACGTTACTCCTTTTTACCATTTCCAAAGTAAAACAATGTACTTCGCAAGTGACGGAAGGCAAGGTCTCGGTGGGTTCGACATTTACGAAGCCAATTTGAACGAGGGTATATGGCATGATATCGAACACATGCCAGCACCCTACAACAGCAGTTACAACGACACGCATTTTTGGTTGAACGATACCCGTACCAAGGGCTATTTCTCGTCGAGCAGGTTGGGAAGTTTGGTGCTGGAACCGGAGTTTGAGGCATGCTGCAACGACCTGTATTCTTTTGCTATTCAGATTGTTGACCTCGATATTCTCACTTTCAACAAGAAAAACAGCGAGCCGTTGGAAGGGGTGACAATTAAACTTTTTGAATTGGGGAAAGAGGGAGAAATCCCATTGGCGACGGTGACTAACCCAACCAGCAACGACTTTAATTTTCCGTTGAAGAAAGGAACTAAGTACGTCGTGTTGGCTACCCGTCCCAGCTTTCTGCCCATTAGGGAAGAAGTGGACATGACCCTACCCGCAAACACCAACGAACGCACCATTGAACGTAAGCTCTATCTCGTTCCAGAGAAGGTGGACCTGCATGTAACTTCATTCAATAAAAAGAACGGCAACCCACTCAAAGGAGTGGAAGTTCGCCTCGTGGTGGATGGCCAGGAGGTAGATTTCAAGAAAAATGAAAAAGGCAACGAGGTGGAATTTGAGCTGGAACGTGGCCGTGACTACCAGCTGATAGGCTCGAAAGTGGCTTACTTTTCTGATACCGCCATGATTAACCTGAAAACGGATATCACGACCACCGATATTTTTGAAAAACTATACTTAAAACCCAAGGAAATCGAAGATTTCCCACCTTTGGTCATCTACTTCGACAATGACGAACCGAACCCTCGTACCCGTAAAAGGACTACTGAAACCAGTTATAAGGAAACT
>JAHEAS010000859.1 GCA_024642645.1 Saprospirales bacterium
AAGCATAACATCCATCCAAGCTCTCCCAAAATGTGCGGAAATACTCGTGGAGGCCTACAATTCCGAGCCTTGGAACGACAACTGGACCGTGGAAAAAGCACTGGAAAAACTGACCTGTTTTTATGATTCACCCAAGTTTTTGGGTTGGATGGCATTCGATGGCGACCAATTACTGGGCTGCTGTGTGGGGAACATTGAGCCGTATTATACGGGCGACTATTTTTACCTGAAAGAAATGTTCGTCTCCGTCCGGTCACAAAGAATGGGGGTGGGCTTACAGCTATTTGAAGCTATCAAAACAAAGTTGGAAAGCATCGGCATCAGTCAAGTCATACTGTTCACGTCCAATGAGGGGTTCGCGTTTGATTTTTGGCAAAAGGTGGGATTTCAAGAGATGGAAGGGATGCGGATGATGCACTTCGGGCAGTCAGAATAATCAACTGCCGTTATCACAATGCCACCTTCAAAGCCGCAGCCAATGCTGCATATTCCGCTGGCATCATTTCCTTAAACTTCTCTCCAAACACAAAAAAATGTGACACTGCCAGCGCCGTCATATCTATTTCTTTTAGCCCAATATACTTAATGGTTTTTTCCTTTGGAAACCCGCTGATTTCCTCCAAAGCAGGCCAGTGCTCCACGCCGAAAGACGGAAAAGTGACTGTTGGGTGGCAATTGCGGAACACCCGAGTGAACTCGTACAGCCCAATGTTCAGAAAGCGCCGGGGTTGCATGAAGCCTGGCATCAGTTGCTCCGCTGAGAACATGATGACGCCATCCTCCTCGAAATGCTCAGAGGCGTGCCACTCCTCCGGGTGCTGCGGCGACGGAAACGGGTGTGGGTACACGATAATATGCTCGAACTTGCTCATCAAATAATCCTCGTGTCCGAACGTGAGCTGCACCGCCGTGGCAGCTACTGCGCCACTCAGGTCAAGTGGCACGGACTCCAAACCCTGCGGCATAAATTCCTTTGCCTCCATGTACATGGCCATCCGGGTGCGGAATTTGACTTTGTCAGCTACAGAGAGGTTCTGGTAAAACGGCAACTGCGTATTGATGAGGTGACGAAGCATTGGCCGCAGTTGGGGCGGGTGGCGCTGGTACCACCACCAGTCTATCTGTGGGCTGAGGATGTAAATAACGGCTAGGCAAACGACAAACGGCACTGCATAAATGGCGAAGTGACTGTCCACAACAACGCCATAAATCAGGGTGGCCACTGCGCCCAAAACAAAAGGTATGTAAAGAAATTTTGAAAGCATTTTCTTGAAAGGAAAAAGTACAAAGGAAAAAGGCGAAAGTAACTGCCTACTGCATCAACCGGTTCACCCCAGCATAATAAATCAGGTGCCAATCTCCACCGATGATGGCAAAGCGCCGAATCATGCCGAACTGCCCGGATTGGTGGATGATGCGTTCCATAACGATGGTTTCGGTCAAGGGCACAATTTCCCGTTTGTATTCGCTTACCTGAAAGTCGAATTGGTGCTGCATCCGCCAGTCTTCGGGCGTCCAGCGGAAGGCTTTAGCGGCCACCGTGGCGCTGTCGGCATTGTTGGGCAGGCCCTCCAGCGGCCACACGATGTGCTCCACTTGGTACACGCTGTCGCTGTGGAATTTTTGGTAAAAATCGGAAAAGCCTGCTGGTAGTTCAGGTGATTCCGAGGCAGTGTTTTCAGTGCTGGCTGGCTTGTCTGCGTTGTTTTTGCACGCAAAAAAAGCAACCAGGAAAAATATGGGCAGGTATTTCATTTTTAAAAAAATTGTGGGCGTAAAAGTAGCATTTCCACCCATTAGCCCCAAAAAGAAAGGGGCTTCCACCAAATAGCGGAAGCCCCTTATTTCTTTCTGGTCAAAAATTATTCAATCACCAGTTTCTTGAACATGGCCTTCTCACCCGATTTCACCTGAAGGATGTACACGCCAGCCGATAGTTGGCTGAACGAGAAGTCCTTGGTTAGGTGGCCGGAACGGAAGTCGGCTTTCTCGGAAAGCAGGCGCTGGCCCAGCACGTTGGTGAAGCTTAGTTCGAGTTGCGTTTGCGGAGCACCCTCCATCACCAGTGTGAAGCGGCCGCTGTTCGGGTTCGGGAAAACATCGAAGCGGCTGATGCCAGGGATGTCCTCTACGCCGTTGGCCTGTACCGTGATTTCGATGGAAGTAGATTTGAATCCGCAATCGTTGATGGCCGTCAAGGTTACCTCATACTGGCCGCCTGTTGCGTAAGTGTGTACCGGG
>JAHEAS010000860.1 GCA_024642645.1 Saprospirales bacterium
GACACCTCATCAGTCAGTCGAGAGTCTGTAGTGAAAATGCTGAAGTCACTATAAATTCTTGCGGTTTCTTCATGGAAGTTTCCTGTACTAAGGTAAGTATAGGTTTGGGCACCTCCTTCCTCTTGCCGGATAACCTGCGCCATTTTCGAGTGAACCTTCACACCGGGCAGACTCCAAGCCACTTTCACACCAGCAGCACTCAGGCGTTCACCCCAGTTCAAGTTGGCCTCTTCATCAAACCTGGCCTTCACTTCGATGAAAACAAAAACCTGCTTACCCTGCTCCACGGCCTCCATCAGGGCATTCATGATTCGGCTTTGCTTGGCCACTCGGTATTGCGTGATTTTTATGGTGGTAACGAGTGGATCGTGTGCCGCTCTTTCGAAAAAATCAATGACCGATTGGTAAGAGTGGTAAGGAAAAGCCAGTAAATGGTCCTTGCCCCGCAACGCCGAAAAAAAATCAATGGCAGACTGAAGTGGCTTGAATTCCAGCGGTGGAAGTGGTTTGTTCTTCAACCCGTAAAGGCCAAAGTCCGGGAATTTGAAAAAATCGAAGTTATTGTGGTACCTGCCCTCCACGAACAAGTCGTTTTTCTTCAATTGAAATGATTCAACGAGAAAATCCAGCAATTCCAGCGGCATCTCCCGGTCGTACACGAAGCGGCTTGCCGGTCCCACGTGGCGTTTGGTGAGGCTTGCTCGAACTTTCTCCAGCAGGTCACCCGTGAACTCGTCGTCAATGTACAGCTCGGCGTCTCGGGTCAGCTTAATTGAGTAGGTATCTTGAATATCGTAACCGGGAAACATGTCGCTCACGCTGTGGCGCACAATGTCGTCGAGCATAATGATTTCCCGTCGCCCATTGAGCGAAGGAAGCTGGATAAAACGGGGCAGGTGGTCGCTCGGCACTTTCACGATAGCATATTGCGTAGAATGGTCATCCTTGTCCTCCATATGCACCATCAGGTAAAGCGATGCATTGTTGAGGAACGGCCTGATTTTGCCCTTGAGCAACAAAACCGGCTGCACATATGGCAGCATGTACTCGTCAAAATATTGCTCAACGAACATGCGCTGCTTCTCCCCCAATTGTAGCCTTCGCTTCAGGAAGATACGGTACTTGCCCAGCTCCGGCACAATTTGTCGTTCAAAAATCTCACTGAACTCCTGCTGTTGGTCGTTCACGATTCGAAGTATCTGCTTCAAAATCGCCTTGGGGTTGTAGTCAAAAACTTGGCGTGTTTTTTTGCCCACCCGCATCAGGTTACGGTGGTTTGCCACCCGTACCCGGAAGAACTCGTCGAGGTTGGAAGAGTAGATTGCGAGAAATTTCAGCCGTTCCAGCAGGGGTACAGTCGGGTCTTTTGCCTCCTGCAGCACTCGGTAATTGAAAGATAACCAACTGATGTCACGGTGCAAAAACGGGTAGTTTTCGGTCCCTTCCGCTTGTATTTCGTCTATGTCTTCGGCTGTGAGCATTGTTTGGTGAAAATTTGAGCAGCAAAAATATAAACAATCACGGGGATGGTATGCGATGGCAATGATTGCACCGAAAATTAACGTACCCCGGAATTTTTTTCCAGGTTTATTTTACCCTAAAAAGATTTCTGGGTAACTTCAGAAAAGACTCATCTGTTGCCCCTCGCCTTCCAAGCCACTGATTTTGGGTCCACGGCACCTCACGCTCGCCAGCCCTTTTGTTTTTTCATAAAAAGCTGCCGCAAGGTCGGGTGCCAGGAGGTTGTCCGGCTCGTGGGTAAAAAAATAGCATTCCTGTAACCCCCTTGCAAACCAATTGGTTAGGCGCTCAGCCCAATCATCCAGCCGGGTGAAATCTGTCGGGTCGAGGTTGTTGCCAACGAAGCGGACAAGCACGTTGGTCGTGGTGAGCCGCATGTGCGCCACATCCCGCCGGCCTGCTACGTCGGTGATGACGGTGGAGGCCCCGAATTTCTCCAATAAATCAAACAGCTTTCCGGCGTTCGAGTCACTGTCAAACCAGCTATGGTGTCTAACCTCCACGGCAAGTGGCAAGGAAAACTGTTGTGAAAAACGCTCCAGCGACGCCAGCCTATCCACCCCAAAATACGGCGGCAACTGGATGAAACAAGGCCCAAGCTTGCTGCCCAGCCCGCTCATTGCCTCACAAAACCGCTGAATAAGGTCGCCACCCGTGCCGAGGTCGGCGGCGTGACTGATGCTTTGCAGCACCTTGGGGCAAAAGCGGAAATCATCTGC
>JAHEAS010000861.1 GCA_024642645.1 Saprospirales bacterium
TTTTCCCAATTGGTGCAAAGTGGCATAAGTCAACATTTTGGAAGCAAGAAGCAGCGAAACTTCTTGGTGCCGGGGGGGAGGTGCAGTTTTCTTCACGATTTCTCCATTGATGAGCTCATCGTATGCGTCCTCGTCCTCAAAATCAGTTTGAAGGAATTCCGGGACGGTCATTTTTTTCGTGGCAATCAGCATGACATATAGTTGATGGCTGAATGGTTAAAATGGTTGAATGGTTGCCCTCGCGGCGAGTACACGCTACGAGGACAACCATCCAACCATTTTAACCATTCAGCCATTTTTTAGCAATTTCCTCAAAACTAGGCAATTCCGAAAAAACTCACTCGAATTTTAGGTTCGCAAAACGGTAGCCCCGTCCCCGTTCGCCGAACACAGCCATTTCCCGGCGCCCGATTTGCTTGCACATTTTCGGGCGGGTGATGACACCGGCTTCCCGGTTGGAGGCGAGTGGGTAGGTGTTGACCTCACCTTTGATGTTCACCTCGGCCATGGCGATGACGCTCTCGCTACCGTTGTAGCTGTAAATACGGTCGTTTTTTCGGCTGGGGTCGAAATTTTTGGGGTTGTCGTTGAAGACAAAACACAGTTTGTCCCGCACAGTCGCCATGGCGTAGGATAGGTAATAGCCCCCGTCGTTCCTCGATTCTTGCGACTTGGGGATGCGGGCTGTCCATTCGATTTCCCCGGTCGGGCGAATGTTCACGACGATAATGTCATTATAATTATAATAGTAGTCCGTTTGATACGAACGGTTGTAATAGGAGTACGGCGACCTGAACCCATAGTAGCCGCCGTAGCCGAAGGGCGAGTCACGGTAAGTTTCTTGCACGACATAATACTGCTCGGCCACGAGTACCGCACCGCCGTCGCTGCGCAAAATCAGCTCGTCGAGGCTGTAATTGTAAAGTTCTGCCGAGCGGCGGGTGTCACCATTGGCCTCGGCCTCCTTCGCTTTTTGCTTGTTTTTGTCAGACATGAATTCGGTCAGGAAATCAAAATCGAATGGTTGGAAATTGCGGTCGGACACGGCCCTCGTCTTGGGATCGAGGCGCATATAATAAGCGCCTTTGACGCTGTATGAGTTTTTTTCGGAATAAAAACCGCAGCAAATCAAATTGCCGTCGTTGCCGATGCGAAAGGTCAGGTCAGTGATGAATTTATCCTGCAAATCAATGCGGAATTCGTCGGCCTTTTCGCCGTTTTCGGTGTAGGCGAGAATCACATACTTATAAGTGGGCTTGCCGATGCGCCGGAACTTGGCCTCGTCCTCATAAAGCACGCCGAGCAGGAAAACGTTGCCCTCGTTGTCCACCCGGTATTCTTCCACAGTGAACTGGTTGTCGGGGTAGGGTAGAATGATGTTTTTGGCCCAGAGCGGCTCGAAATTTTCGTCGAAAACACGGAAGCCATACCGCTCAGGTTGCCGTTTTTCATAAGGCAAGTCATTGAATACCAATAATTTAGAGCTATCTTTCGAAATCTGAAACCCGAAGCTGCCCTCCACGTCCTTGTTTTTGGCCTCGGTCTGGCAAATCATGTCGAGGTTGTTTTCCGGCACGAGCGTCCGGGTACTGAGTTCTTGTTTGAAGAGGAAATTTTGCTTTTTGGCCGTGTTGTTGAACGAAGTCAGAAGGTAGAGTTTCCCGTTCAGGAGCACCACGTTTTCAAAGTCCCGTTGCTTGCGTTTGTATTTGAGTTCGACTTCTTCCGAACGCTGCAACTTCATCTCTCGGGTATAAAATTCGACCCATGCCCGGGGCTTCGCATTGGGTGTGGAGAGGATTTTTTGCCGCAACACATAAAACCCATCTGGCACGATGCCGATGATTTTTGTGGCCGTGGTGTTGGCAGGTTCGGCGTATTCATTGCCCCAGTCGAGCGTGGCGGGCGCACGGTCGGTCTGGGCGTTTGCGACAAAGGCAATAAGGGAGAAAAGGAAGGCGGCAAAGGCTCGCCAGATTTTGGTCTGCATCATTTTTATGGTTGTTCTTTTGCAAAAATACGGAAGTGTCCCCATTCGGGAAGCGCTGTTTTAACGTACTGATAGTCAGTTAGTTGTTTGGATTTTGTAAAAAAGGTGGGTCAAGCAGCGGTGGGCTTAACTATCTGTTTTTGACGGTTTTGTTTGATAAAATGCTGGCGGGCACATCGTTTTCTTATCACTTCCAAGTTTTTTTGTTTTGCCCAGCAAATAAAACAAATCCCGTCCTACTTTTTACC
>JAHEAS010000862.1 GCA_024642645.1 Saprospirales bacterium
TTTTATTGCTTGATATTATAAATACTCAATTTGTATTCAACCTTAATAGACATAAGCAGCCTTATGAAATTGAAGAGGATATTTATTTTTTTGGTTCTACTTTTCTTTGCAAGGAATCCTCATGCACAGAAGGGCGCCATTGACCTAATTGGTGACTCCTACAGAAGTAGTCGCCTTGCGGAGGTGTCTATAGAGGGTGACAGGAGTACCTATGAACTTGCTGAGGCATTGGCGCATGAGGCAAAGTTGACGGATTCGGCACATAACATTGGTGTTAAGCACCTCACGCTCAGTCGCTTCGACTCGGCCCTTTTTTACTTCAAAATTTCTCACGAAATAAAAAAGTTAAAGAAAGACAAGGAGGGCGAAGTCACCAGTCTTCAGTTTCTTGGTAAAACTTGCCTCGAAATGGGCAAAACAAATGTAGGGCTGGGCTATTTACAGCATGCTTTGGCGCTTTCAAAAAAGATATTGGCAAAGAACCAAGAACTTGAGTCTTATAGATTACTCGTCGAGGCTTATGAGAAGCTAGAAAAACCAGGCTTGGCCTATCAATATTTAAAATCATACACTGTCCTTAAAGACTCCTTGGTTAAAGTTGATATTCCTCAAAAATTGACCAACGACCAAGCAACGCTAATCCTGCAGCAAAAAGACGATGCATTAATAAGGAAAACTCAAGAAATTAGAACCATCTATGTTATGTCAATCATTGGTACTTTTTTCGCATTGGCCGTTTTACTTTGGCTATTTTACAGCAAATTGTCCCAACAATATTCCCTTAATGATGAATTGAAACAAAAGAACTTACTGATTGAACAACAAGCCCAACAGATGGAAGCTTTTCTGGAAGTACAGAGCGTCAGGCAAAAAAAGTCTAATAAGGCTGGGGGAATACAAATCACAAACAATGTAGAATAATAACGGGTAGCCATTACCACAGAACTAATCCAATGAAAAACATTATTAACAGGAATGTGTGGAAAGTGGTTAGGAGGCTAAAAATAGGTCTGGAAATATTTACTGGTCTCGATTTTGCCAGGAATGTCAGCTTAAAAGAATTAGGGATTACGGAACGAGAGGGGAATCTTTATTCTGCGACACCCACCCATGATTTAAAAAAAATTTTGAAAAAATTGGACATTCAGGGTACTGATGCCATCCTTGACTATGGGGCCGGCAAAGGGGCTGCTATGGCTTTGATGGCAAGGTATAGCTTCAACTATATTGGCGGTGTGGAATTCTACCTGCCCTTATGTGAAATCGCTACCAATAACCTACAAAAACTAGGCATTGGAAATGCTGCTATTTATCATTGCAATGCCAAGGATTTTAAAAATTTGGACCGCTACACTCATTTCTATCTGTTCAACCCGTTTCCAGGTGTCATTTTGGCTGATGTTTTGCAAAACATCATTGACTCAAATCGTCGCAACCCTCGGCACCTGACGCTTATTTACTACAACCCAGCTTGGCGTGAAGAAATTGACAAGCTCGATTTCTTTGAACTAACATTCAGTTCGATGTGCAGATACAATGAGATGCTGATTTACACCAATTCTATTTGAGGAAATCACGAACAAAATGAACATTAAATTAATAAGAGGTAAGGAGGCTACTTCCTTGTACCGTTCCCTTGAATTTCAGACCGAGTGGCAACAATTGGCAGAGGGGTTGCCCGGCTTCACAGTGTTGCAGCAGCCTGCATTTGCTTCAACTTGGTATGATATATATGACGACGATTATGAGCCTATATTGTTAATTGCACGGTCAAAAGATGGTGTACTTGCAGCAATGATATGTCTTGCTTGGAATAAACAAAACCGATTTTTGACTCATGCCGGCCATCGTGATGCAGAATATCATGGTTGGTTGGCTATCCCAGAAGTGGAAGTCGAGTTTCTGTGTGAGGTGTTCCAGTTGGTAAGAAAACAATTCCCGGTAAACAAATGGAAATGGAGCTGGTTGGCTCCTGGCCTCTCTCAAGAGGCACTACAAAAGGCTGGAACTCATGGGACAACGGTCCAAATGGAAGTCCGCCCTGCTCCGGTTTGGGACCTGACTAACCCTGAGAAGCTCCACAAGCTGTCTAAAAGCAAATCGGTGAGACCCAAGTTTAACCGGTATAAAAAAAGAGGAGACTTTAGGTTCGAGGTGATTACCTGCAAGAAGCGAACATTGGAAGTACTCCAGACTGTCGCCAACCAATGCGACTTTCGGCTGGAAGCCATCCATG